>DATCXH010000715.1:0-3349 GCA_036565925.1 Vicinamibacterales bacterium | reverse complement strand
CTGCAGACCACGCGTGATGTTGGTCTGGTTGCAGAGGTCGAGGACCAACGGTGCGACACGCAGCCGCACGGCGACAATCGACGCCGGATCGAGATGGGGCTCGTCGTGGATCTGAATCGCGCCGTCGATCGTCGGGTGATTGACGATGCCGCAAGGGAACGGTTTGTAGGTGTTCTCGCGCAGATCGAAGTCCACGCCCAGTCGTGTCGTGATCTTCGAGAGATCGCGCGACGCCGCCATCACATGCGCAAACCCGCGCGGGCCTTCGATGCCGCGCTCGCCGGAGGTGAAGCCGGCTTTGGCCAGCATCGCCGCGGCGTAGCCGTTCTGCGCCGATCGCCCGGGGTGGAAGGCCTTGCCCATCGAGCCGAACATCTCGCGCAGTCCTGCTGACTGCGTCGCGGCGAGACCGAGCGCCCACACCATCTGCTGCGTGTTCAATCCCTCGAGCTTGCCAATCGCCGCCGCGGCGCCGAAGACGCCAATCGTGCCGGTCATGTGCCAGCCGACGTCGTAATGCGAGGGATAGACCGTATTGCCGCAACGCGAGGCCGCCTCGAACCCGAGGATGAACGCCTCAACGAAATCGCGACCGCGCACCGGGTTCGCGCTCGCATACGCAAACAGCGCCGAGGCGACTGGCGACGTGGTGTGGCTGTAGTTCTTCGGCGTCGTATCGTCGTAGTCCTCGACGTGCGAGCTGATGCCGTTCATCAGCGACGCATGCAGCGGGTCGAGCCGCTCCGACCGGCCAAGCACACTCGCGGTTCGCTCGCCTGAGAACGGGCTCAGTGCCTTGATTGCGAGATCCATCGCCGGATGCGGACTGCCGCCAATGGCGCAGCCCATGTAGTTCACCAGCGAGCGGCGTGCTTCGTGACGTACGTCGTCGGGAATGTCCGCCCATCGATTGGAAACGAGATAGGCGGCAAGGGTGTGGGTTTGTGACATTGGCTATTGTTTGGCGCGCTCTTCTGCGCGCGCGGCGCTGCGTGGCTGTGTCTGGCCGGTCACGCGAACCACGGCCAACACAAACACCGCGGCCACGCCGATCGACAGCGCGAGGCGATTAGGCATAGAGATGGTGGCGGGTCCACAAAGCAGGACCCGCCCTACACTGTCCGTACGGGCGCTAGTTGTTCTGAGCGCCTTCGCCGCGGGCGCCAGTCTGGCCGGCGCTCCCGTAGATGCGCTTGCCGTCTGCGGTGGTGATCGTCGCGACCCCGATGTTCATCGACGTCGGGATCTTCGCGCGGACGCCGCTGACGCTGACTGTGTCACCCGCCTTGACGGTGTCCTTGCGCCATCCCTGGCGATACAACGAGTTCGGAGGACCACCTTCGACTTTGAACACAACCGTCTTGCCGGTGTCGGGATCAACCGCTTCCACATGCGTGTAGATATGCGGGTTCATCCACTCGACCTTGGTCACCTTGCCGGTGAACTTGATCGGCTTGTTCGTGTCGAACTCGGCGGAGATGGAATGGTGCGCACCCAGCTGCGCCGCGTAGAACACTACGGCGACAGCCACCAGCCACAACGACGCCTTGCGTGTCATCGATGCCTCCCTTACTTGTCCACGTCTTCCGGATATTGCCAGACCTTGATCGCGCCTTCGAGCAGGCTGCGAAGATTATTCTCGTTGCACGAATACTCCATGATCACATCGTTGTCCGGCTTGATCCGCCACGTGCGGATGTTCATCCAATCGCGCGTGTAGGTCTTCGGATCGTGCACTGTCACGGTGTGTTCCATCGTTTGCGAATCAATCCGCTTGAACGTGTTGGTCAGCTTCAACTGCTTGCTGTGCGGGTGACCAGCGGTGTCGAGCTTCGTGTACCCGTTGAAGTTGCTCGTCTCGATGATCAGCGTGTCGCCATCCCAGTGGCCGGTGGACACACCGTTCCATGACTCGGGAATATCGGCGGGCCACTTGAACCCTTCCTTCAGCGGCACCCAGTGGAACCAGGTGTCTTGCTCGAAGAGAAACGCAAGCGCTTCAGGGTTGTGGACGATCTGCAGTCCGTGCGGCGAGTTGATGTTGCGCGACATGCCGAACGGGAAGCAGTTGCCGGCGTAGTCGCCATTGGCGACTGGATCGTAGGTCTTCCACTGGGTCAGACCCCATTCCGTGTACGGCAGGTCGTAGGTGCGCGGGCCACCCGCGGCTGGCGCTTTCGCATCCGGCAGCGCTTCACCCTGCCGTTCGAACTTCAGCGGCTGTCTCGTTGCTGGATCGAATACACCGCGCGCCGCCATGTGCGGCGTATATGGGTTCGCCCAATGTCCACTCAGATCAGGTTTGCCGTTGGCGAGACGCGGTACCGGACCGGCAGGTATCTGTGGTGCGCCTGCACCAGCACCGCGACCACCACCTCCCTGGCCACGCTGGGCGTCAAGCGTCGGCACAAGGCACACGGCCATGATGAGCGCTGACGACAGAACATAGAGAGGCGTTCGCGTGCTCACGGTCATATTCCTCCGAGGCCTTCAGTCAACTCGATCGACGTCCCCCACGGGTCCGTCAGGCGTGCGGTGCCCAGCCCCGATGGGCCCTTAGTGTAGGGGACATCAAGGGTAACACCCAACCCCTCCAGTCTCTTGCAGAAAGCCGCCAGGCCGCGCACCTCGAATCCGATGTGATCCAGCATCCGGCCCTTGGTGGGCACCGTCGGTTTCGGCGCAGCGGAAAAGTTCAGGTTGATGCCCGGTAAATCGACCGCATCGTAGTTCGAGCGCTTGCCCGGAATTCCGCCGAACATCCGGACGTACCACGCTTTAGCGGCGGCCACCTGACCGTCCGGCACGTAGAGATGCACGTGGTGAAACGCGATCGGTGCGACCTGCGGCCGGTTGTGCCGTTTGGCTACCGCGTCGTCAAAGCCGGCGTCCTGCGCGAACGTGAGGTTAGTTGCGGCGTTCTCGAACAGCTCGATCCGCTCGCCTTCCGGTGTGTTGGTCGAGGCAACACCCGGGAATCCATTGAGCCGCGCCACTTTCAGCCCGGCAGCTTCGACCGTCGCCAGCTGCGGGACACGAAACGCGACGTGATTGACGACGGAGCCGTCGGTGCCGCCGGTGCTGTCGCCTTGTTCGAGGAACACGAGCGTGTCCTGAAACTTGACGATCTGGGGACTGGCCTGGGCCTGGCCCGGGCCTGCCCCAGGCGTGGCCCATGCCTGACCCGGGCCTGCCCCAGACCTGGCACCGGCCTGACCCCGGACCTCTTCCCCGCCCAGGGCGACCCAGAACTTCTTGTTCGCGTCGACGTCGTGCACGCGGTAATGCAGATGGCCCATCGCGACGCCGGACGGATTCGGCGCCGAGAGCTGCGCACCAGGCTCGAGCC
>DATCXH010000287.1:0-3402 GCA_036565925.1 Vicinamibacterales bacterium | reverse complement strand
CTGCTCGATGCGCTGATGGTGATTCGCGGGTTGGCGCTGCCTGACGATCCGCTGCTCGGTCGCACGCACTACACCGTCGGCTTGATCGAAGGTGGAGTGGCTCCGAACGTGGTGTCGCCGCATGCCTCGGCGGAGCTGTTGTTCAGGACGGTGAGCGAGGGGACGAAAGTGCGCGACGCCTTACGCATCGTCGAAGGCCTGGTCGGCATCGAGCATGTGCTCGACATCCCTGCCGTGCGGATGCATACACTGCCAGGATTCGAGACCGCGATCTTCCCGTACACGACCGACGTGCCGCAGCTCACGAGTTGGGGAATGCCGATTCTGGTCGGTCCCGGCTCGATCCATGTGGCCCACACCGACCACGAGCACATCTCGGTTGACGAGCTTCAGGCCGCCGTCGGTATTTACGAATCGCTCGGTACGCGTCTACTCGCGTCACGCTAAGGGAAGATCGGCGGGCAATAGATTACCGGTTGAGCTTTATTTGAAGTTCATCGGCCGATATACTCAGGCGCTCACGCACATCTTCAGCGGTCACTCCGCTTCTGCGCCCATGATCATCACAGACTTCGGCGACCTCATCGGCGCCCGAATGCAGAGCGAGTATCGGACGCTGGCCGCGCGCTGGTTCGAGCGGCTGCTCGATCTCGTCCCGGTGGACGCCCGCGAGGTCTTTCCAACCGAGAGTCTGCTCGATCATGTACCGGCGTTGATTGTCGAGATCAGCCACTACCTCCGTCAGCCGGAGGGTGAAGCGATTGCGTCGAACACCGCGATTCTGGAAAAGGCCACTGAACTCGGCGCGCTTCGCTATACGCAGCGGGCATCATTGCACCAGGTGCTGCGCGAATATCACCTGCTCGGCGGAGTGCTGCTCTCGTTCGTGATCGAGGAACTGCGCGCAAGTGGCGTGTCGACGTCGGCCGTCGAGGCGGTCGAGCTCGTGTCGCGTCTCCATCAAGCCGTGGACGTCTTGTCGCAAGCGACTGTCGAAGCCTTCGTCGGCCTGTACACACGCACCATCGCCGAGCAGTCTGAGCGTCTCGATCAGCTCACCCGGATGGCTGCGCACGAGTGGCGTCAGCCGCTCGGCGTGCTGCAGTTCGGAGTGGGTGTGCTTCGCCGGCCTGACGTCAATCCCCAGGTCATCGATCGGACGCTCGCGTCTGTCGAGCGCAGTGTCCAGCATCTGGTGGATCTCACACGTAAGCTGGAGACCATGGCCCGCGTACGGAGTGATGGCGACAACGCGGTCGTGCAGACCGTGTCAGTGACGACCATCGCCCAGGAAGCGGCCCGGCAGCTTCGTGAGATGTCGGATGCCCGCGACGTCACGTTGTCCGTAGCCGAGGACATGCCAACCGTGACGGTAGACGTCGGCCGCCTCGAGCTCGCGTTCGTCAACCTGCTGTCGAACGCTATCAAGTACTCGGATCCCGACAAGGACGAGCGGCGTGTCGAGGTCGTCGGCGCGGTCGCCGACGACGGATCGGCACGAATCGAAGTGCGCGACAACGGTATCGGCATTCCGGACGCTGCGCTCACCACGATCTTCGAACGGTTCACCCGGGCGCACGCGAACCAGGCCGACCTCCTCCATATCGGCGGGATCGGGCTCGGCCTGTCGATCGTGTCAGACTGCGTACGCGCCATGCGTGGCAGCATCGAGGTGCGGTCGGTCGAGCGACAAGGCACCACGTTCATCGTGACGCTGCCGTCTGCAGAGTCCGCTCCGGTGATAAACTAACCTTTTGGGTGAGCCGCACCGCGGCCCGGACCCTGTGCAACCGCAGCCTGCGAACCGCGTCAGGGCCGGAAGGCAGCAGCGCTAAGTAGATACTGCAGTGTGCGGAGGTGCACCGGGTCGCGGTGAGACTCACCCATCCTCAGCGCCCGACCTCGATGGCCTATCAAGTCCTTGCTCGCAAATGGCGGCCGCAGAAGTTCGACGACGTCGTCGGGCAGGCGGCGGTCACGCGTACGCTGCGCAACGCGATTGCCAGCAACCGGATCGCACACGCGTTCGTGTTCGCAGGCCAGCGCGGGTCCGGTAAGACGACCACCGCGCGAATCCTGGCGCGCGCGCTGAACTGCGTCGACGGACCGAGTGTCGATCCCTGCGGTGAGTGCGATGCCTGCGTCGAGATCGCACAGGGCCGCGACATGGACGTCCTCGAGATCGATGCGGCGAGCCACACCCAGGTCGACAACATCCGCGAGGTCGTGATCTCGGGTCTCTCGATTTCGCCGGTCCGCGATCGTTACAAGATCTTCATCATCGACGAAGTCCATCAGCTGTCAACGCCATCCTTCAACGCGCTGTTGAAGTCGATCGAAGAGCCGCCAGCGCATGTGCTCTTCATCATGGCGACCACTGAGCTGCACAAGATCCCCGACACGATCCTGTCGCGCTCGCAGGTCTTCGAGTTCCGTGCCTTCCCGACCAGGGTCATCGCCGATCACCTGAAGCGCATGGTCAAGGAAGAGGGCATCGAGGTGCCGGATGCCGCGCTGGCGCTGATTGCCCGGGCCGCTGAAGGCAGCATGCGCGATGCGCAGAGCGCGCTCGATCAGGTCATGGCGTTCGCCGGCCAGACGATCACCGTCAACGATGTGGCGACGGTGCTGGGCCTCGTCGGACGCGACCTGCTGTTCGAGGTGATTGAGGCGGTGATTGCCGAGGACGGCCCGCGCGCGTTTGCGGCGACCGACCGTGCGGTTGAATCCGGTCACGACCTCCGCTTGATCATCCGCGAGCTGACCAAGGTGGTACGCGACATGATGATGGTCGCGGTCGATCCGGCGCGCGCCGGTGAAGGCGATCTGGCCGAAGGCGAACTCGAGCGGCTGACTACGCTCGCGAAGCAGTTCTCGCGTGAGGACTTGATGCGCGCGTTCGATCTGCTCGCCAAGGCCGAGCAGGACATCCGCACCGCGTCGCATCCGCGCTATCACATCGAGATGCTGCTCATGCGCTGGATGCACCTGCGCAAGCTCGTGCCGCTCATGGAGCTGCTCGAGGGCAGTGGCGGTGCACCGACGCGTAGCGCCCTCGCACCGACGGGCAGCAAGCTCGCACCGACGAGTAGCAGACTCGCACCGACAAGCGACAAGCTTGCACCAACCAGCAAGCTCGCACCGACGGGTGACCAACTTGCACCGTCGAGTGATACCCCCGCATCGACAAGAAACATCGTCGCACGGGCAAGCAACAAGCTCGCACCGACACGCGACAGGCTCGCACCGACAGGCGACAACCTCGCACCGACGAGCAGCGCGCTTGCACCTGCTGGTGCTCTGAAAGACAAGTTCCTGGCCGAGATTCGCTCGAACAAGAACACGCTCTACAGTCTGGCCGTCGCGCAGGCGCAGCGGATCGATGTCACTGACGAGCGCATC
>DATCXH010001136.1:0-5228 GCA_036565925.1 Vicinamibacterales bacterium | reverse complement strand
GCGCGGAGTTCCTGCTGTGACTCCTCGGTGCGGCCGAGACGAAGCAGCGCGCGACTGAGCGCGTAACGCGCCTCGAGCAATCCCTCGTCAAGCGTCACGGCGCGTCGCAACATCACGACCGCCTGTTCGTCGCGGCCGGCTGCAACTTCGACCTGTCCGATCATGCCGAAGGTGTTCGCGTTGGTCGGATCGATCAGCGCTGCGGCGAGATACTCGACCAGCGCCTCGTCCAATTTGTCCTGGGCGCGGTAGACCTCGGCGAGATCGAAGTGCGCGGCACGATCGTTGGGTGCGATCGTCACGCGCAATCGATAGGCAGCCACTGCCCCGTCGAGATCGAACTGCGCGTGATACGCCTGGCCAACGATCGCGTACAACCTGGCCAGACCAGCGACGACAGGCCGGCTCGCCGCACGCTCGAAGGATTTCACAGCGCCCGCGTCGCCAAGTGCCTGCTCGATCCGGCCAAGCTGCCACTGCGCCTCCGCCGACTCGGGAATGTCGCGAAGCGTTTGACGCAGGCTCTCGCGCGCCTCATTTGGTTTGCCCGACGCAACGAGCACGTCGGCGATGGCAATCCGCGAACGCTCGTCGCGCGGATTCAGCCGAGCCGCTTCGCGCAGCGACGCGAGGCTGGCGTCGTGCAGCTTCGCCGCTGCCAGGATCATGCCCTGAATGCGACGAACTTCGGCTGATTGTGGGTGACGTTTCGCGGCCGTCTCCAGCGACGTCGTTGCAGAACGCAGGTCGGCTTTCCGAAAGGCCGCGATGCCCTGCTTCGCCTCGTCGGACTGGAGCGCCTGATCGGTCACCAACGGATCTGCGGCAACCGTCGTCTTCAGTCTCGCGACCGCCTGGTCGTACTTCCCTTCACGTATCAACGCAAACGCGGGCGCGTAGGCGGCCGGCGCGAAGAGCGGCGTCGTGACAGATGCATCGTCGAGGAGATCGGCGATCGGAAATCCCTCGGGCGCGTTATTCGACGACTCAGCGCGCCGGCGCACGGCCGTCCAGAGCGCCTCGCGCGCATCAGTCGTCGAGGGATCGCTTCGAAGAACGAGATACGCCGTCGTGGCCTGATCCGGACTTGCCTTCCACGCGGCACGATACGCGGCAGCGGCATCGTCAGGACGATTGAGTCGCTCGTAGGTCAGCCCGCGGAGGACGTGAACCGGAGCGAGCGACGGATCCAGTTCGGCAGCCGTCGCAAACTGCGCGAGCGCGTCATCAAACCGTCCACGCTCGAGATACACGGTGCCGAGCGTCGCGCGCATCCGTGCCGCCGTAGGCGGCGGCGCTGATGCGGCATCAGCTCGAAAACCGGACTCGACCTGAGCCACACGCGCGTCCCAGTCGACGAGCCCTCGAGACATCGCCTCGACCGCCGCTCGCAGGGTGGGACCTTCGTCGCCGAAGGTGCCATCGACCGCGTTGATCAGTTGGGTCAGTCCCTGGACGAAGGCGTCTTTCGCTTGCGCGTGGGCGTGCGAAGGCCAGAGGACCGACGTCGCGAGAACGAGTCCAAGGAGATGGGTGCGGGTCAAAACAAATAGAGGGGCCGTTACCGGCCCCTCTGGAGTTTCGTGGACGGCGGGTCTGCAAAGCAAGACCCGCCTCACGCGATTAGAAATCGAGCTGGGCGCTCAAGCGGAACAACCGCGCAGTCAGCACGCTGGTCGGCGCCGGCCATGTGGGACCGAACGTCGCGCTGTAGGCGAGGTTGTCATTCGAGTTGAACGCGTTGACGATGTCGAGGTTCAGATTGGTTCTCGTCCGTCCGAATCGCAGAATCTTACCGAGTCGGATATCGAGCTGGTCGATGCGATCGCCGAACAACGTATTCGGCTCGAGCACGTTGACCGTCACGTTCCCCGCGGCGTTGAGGCTGCGGCCCAGCGTGGACCGCGCCGGGTTCAACATGTCGGCGTTCGTGTATGTGACGTTGGCCGAGAGCGAGACACCCGGTCGGCTCGAGAACGTCCCGGCGACGTTCACGTCCACTTTCGGGATGATGTAGCTCGCGACGCCCTTGAACGTCGTCAGCATCGGCTCGACCGTGCGGCAGTATGGATTCGTCAGACCGCCACCGAGGCCTTCGGGCACGACCGCGCGCGACTCACAGGCGTCCTGCACCGTACGTCCGGTGCTCGTGCCGCCCTGCAGGTTGAGCCCGTTGCGCAGCCGCGCCTGCGCCGTCACGTCGAACCCATCCCAGTAGCGCGTGTACTTGCCGAAGGAGTTCGCGGCACTCTGCACGTTGTTCGGAGCGATGAGCGACGGTGCCAGGTTGATGTTGTAGATCCCGGGCACCGCGTAGCCACCGCCATTTGGCAACCGCGAGTCGGCTGGTGCGTAGACGCTGAACTGCGTGTAGTCGGCAGCCGTGGTGTTGATGTTGTCGGTCACATCGGCGGTGGTGAAGATCGGCCACCAGCGGCGGTAATAGCCGGCCTCAACCGAGACTCTCGGCATCAGTTCCTGCTGAACGGATACGCCGAACTGCCAGTCGTACGGCCTCGCACCCCACCCACGAAGAATCGAGTCGTCGAGTCTCGTTCCGGGCCGCTCTCGTCCAAAGTTCAGATCGCTGAACACGCCGCACGTATCGATCGATCCAGTCGTCGTGGGACTCTGTGGCTGGCCATTCAACACGTCGCAGTCCACCTGGTAATTACCGTTGTTGTCCGTCCACGGTCGAGTCGTAATGGTCGAAACCAACTCCGACGGGTTGGCGTTGATGTAGCGACCCTGGTTCGATGCTGGATGCAGATAGCGTCCGACGTTGGCCTTCAGCGACGTCTTGCCGTTGCCGAACAGGTCGTAGGCCATTCCGATTCGCGGACTGAGATCGTTGTAGCCCTCGATGCCTTGTTGTGCAGGCAGGACGATCGCGTTGGGGATCGTCACCGACGGACCGATCTGTTGCTCAGGGAAACTGCTCCACGCGTGATCGAAGCGCAATGCGCCCTGGAGTGTGAGGCGATCCTTGGTCCACTGCTCCTGCGCAAAGAACGCGTAGTACTGGGTGCGGACCTTACGCGTGAACTCGCCCGACTGGATCGTGATTTGATTCGCAATCGGGTTGGCGTTCGGACAGGGCGTCTGTCCTGATGCACCTGCCGGCGCCCCGCACGGGGTGTTGAACCCCAGCATCATCAAAGAGGTGTTGCTGATCGTCGGGAACAGGTTGTCATTGTCCTTGTGGAAGGCGCCCTGATACCCGAACTTCATGTTGTGCGCGCCAGTCACGTAGCTCGCCGACGCGTTCCAAGTGTGCGCGAAGATGTAGCCGGTTGGCCAGTTCGATGAACGGTACTTCAGGTTGCCACCCATCGTGAGACAGCCGTCGCAGGGACCCACCACCCTCACGCCATTGCGGTCGAAGGTCTGCGCCTGCGCTTCCTGCGCACGCACGAGATCCTTCGTCGGGTTGCCCGGCCGCTCGGTGTATCCCCACTGCGAGATATAGGTGCCGAAACCGGCTTCGAGCAGCAGCTTGTTGGTCGCCGGCGCCGTGTACTTCACCTGCTGCACTTTCTGGTGCGTCGAGGCGTAGTCACCCGTCTCCGGCGAGTTCGGGCCTGCGCCGAAAAAGCCGTTGACCTGGCTGCCGCCGTAGATCCAGCCGTCCTTGTTGCTCATGCAACCGTTGTCTTCAGTGCCTGGCCACGCCGCGCCGCTGCACTGCGGCTGCTCATCCCAGAACAGCGACAACTTGTTCTTCGGCGTGAGCTGCATGGTCAGACGAAGCGCGAAGATTTTGCGGCTCTGGTCGATGCGGCCCTGTCGTGAGTAGTCCGGTGAGTAGCTGAACCTGGTGGGGTCGCCCGCGAAGCGGTTGGCGAAGATGCCAGGCTGCGCGTCGGCGAAGTCCACGCGACGGTGATTGAAGAAGTACCACACGCGGTCCTTCTTGATCGGTCCGCCCACCGAGACTTGATAGTCCCGCAGCAGGAGCGACTTCGCCGGTGCTGCAAGCGCGCTCAACTGCGTGGCGTCGAAGTTATCACCCTGCATCTTGTCGTTCAGACCGGAGATGAAGAACGAGCCATTCAGCGTGTTGCCACCTGACTTCGGCACGACCGTCATGGACGGGCCACCGGTCTCTGCTTCACCAAGGTTGCCGGAGATCGTGAAGGTGATCTCGGCGGTGTTCTGCATGTCGGGGATGTAGCCTGATACGCCTGCGCCACCGCGCGACGCGCCGGTGTTGATGCCATCCACCGTCAGTCGACCGTCTTCGGCGTTGCCACCGTGTGCCGTGAACAACAACATCGTCGGCCGCAACTGCACCTGGCCGTCACCAGCGACGACGCCGGGGACCAACTGGAGCACGTTGTTGTACGACCGTGACGTGGGAATCTGCTGAAGGACGTCGCCGTCGATGACCTGCTGACGACGGGCGCTCTGCACGTCAACGATGGGCGATTCGCCAAGCACCGTCACGGTCTCCTCGAGTGATCCGACGCGGAGGTCAACGTCAATCGTCGCTGTGAGGGTGCCCGACAACTGGATGCCCTCGCGTTTGACGGTATTGAATCCCTGCAGGCTCACTGTCACGGAGTAAGTGCCAGGCGGAAGGGAAACGATGCGGTACTGCCCGGTTCCGTCGGTGACCACCGACCGAACCTTTTCAGTGAGCGCCGGGCTTGCGGCCTCGACTGAGACGCCAGGGAGCACGGCGCCGGACGCGTCCTTGACGGTGCCGGAGATCGTGGCCTGTTGTGCGTGTAATGCTGCCGGTACCAAGAGGACCAAGGCAACCAGGCCCAGGGTCCTCAACACACCTCGCATGCTGCCTCCCAATATATGCCCCGCCGTTGTGCCGTCTCGCCGCTCTCGAACCTGTCGCGCCGTAGCTTTGTGGCGAAGGCGGACAAAATCCGAACGGTCGAAGCCAAGAGACACCTTTCGCTATGCGAAAGGGCGTTCTCAGGCCGGAACGTGTATACGCTTTGTATTAGTAGCTGTCAAGAATTCGATATAAATTGATGGTATGAAAGCCCTCATCCATAAGGTCGTACGCGTTTCAGCACTTCTCTCTCTCGTGGTCCTGACGGCATCACCGGTCTTCGCGCAGGGCGGCGGCGGTGGCCGCGGCGGCGGTGATGGCCGCGGCGGCGGTCGAGGTACTCAGGACGTCGTCGGCGGCGGTGGTACTCAGGGCCGCCAGACAGCTCCCCCGAAACCCGCTCCGCGTAACGCGAATGGTCGCGCGATCCTGGGCG
>DATCXH010000433.1:0-5231 GCA_036565925.1 Vicinamibacterales bacterium | reverse complement strand
GAGGATGGTGCGTCACTGGCCGGAAATGAGTCCACGGATTCGAGTGTCACCACATCAGAGGGGGCTGAATCATAGCGCTGGGAACCGATCGTGGTGCGCTGACGCCAGCGGCGCGCTGCCACCAAGCTGAGCAATCCTGCGCCGCTCACTTGCCACCACAGATTGGACTTCGGTGCACGCCTCGGCGAGAACGCGCCATACACAAGAAGACTTGCCCCAGCTAACGCGAGCGACACCGCCAACTTTTTGTCGAGAGAATTATCCCGCCAACGCGAGGTTTCCCAGGCATTCGCATCCGAGCGTTGGACTTTCAAGTTCATGAACTGGTCCGATTTCATGAGGTCCTCATGAATTCGGGAGCATGTCCTGTACCAACGCCGATCAAATCGATGGACGCGCCTGAGGTTCGGTCGAACAGCGAACGAAGTACTACTTGCTCTGGCTGGCCTCTGCGGCGCGTGATGCGCTCAGCATGTTGCGCATCGCGTAGTTGCCTTCATGGCAGGCGTACTCGAACATCCCGTAGACGGGCTCGCGCTTCCACGGAAACGACAGCGTCCAGGGGCGTGTCCACGTCCCCGGGTCGTCGATGGTGGCCGTGTACTGGAGTGTGTCCTTGTCGAGCATCGTGAACCGCTCTGTGATCGTGAGCTTGGTGCTCGTCCGACCGCCGCCATTCCCGCCAACACCTGTCATCCCGTTCAGATTCCTGGTGACGACAACCAGCGTGTTTCCTTCCCAGTGACCGCGCGAGTCCCCCATATAGGACGTCACGGTCGCGGGCAGATGTGGACGCCCGTCGAGCGGCACGACGCGCGCTTCATGAATCATCTCGTTGCGGATCACGACGAAGCCCGGTCCCTGTACGATCTCGTTCCCGTTGTTGTATATCGTCGGCAGCAGCGAGCCCATCACCCCGCGGGTAATGCAGCGGTCGTAGAGACTCCGATCGAGATAGGTGTCCGCCTCGCGCCCCTGGAGTCGCGTCGCCCGCGCCTTCGCGTCCGCCTGCTGCTGAGCCTGACGCGCCTGCCCTTCGGCCGACAACGGCGGCTGCCGTCCGTCCGCAGGATCGATGATGAGCGATGCCTGTCGCGATGGCTTGCCGGTTTCCTGCCAGTGCGGCGTCGGCGATGTCGGGCAACGGATCGCGCACGGCGTGGTCACGTCGGCGGTGAACACGTCGATGTCAGCGAGGAGCGAGTCCTCCTCGTTCTTGATCTCGCTGGCGCGCTTCGCGAACTCTTCTTCGGTGAGCACGTTTCGCGTCCCGAACCGCGCGGGGCGCTGCAGCGGTACGCCGACCATGTCAACACCCGGCCAGAATCCCTGGAGATCAGGATCGCCCCACGGCGTCTTCGGCTGGACGAATCCCGCCGCAGGTTGCGGTGTCGGTAACACCGCCGAGGCTGTATTGGTTGACGTCGCGGTGGTCGCAGGCTGTTGCGCCACGAGCACCACCGAACTCAGAGCGAATGCACAGAGGAGGGCGAGAATCGGCGTCTTCATGATTGGCTCCAGAGACTGCGATGATAACGCGTTCCGATTAGAGCAACCGAGTGAGGATTGGATAACCCCAGAACAGACCGAGCACGGTCGAGATGCAGCCAACAGCCAGTAAAAACGTGCGCACGATCGTACGGTCGGATCCCATTCGCGCGATCTGCCAGCCGAGGAGACCCGACAGCGCCACCATCCCCAACGTCGAGCCGACTCCGAACATCGACAGATACCCGAGTCGTGTCGCGGTCGACGGCAGCGTGGCGACCACGAGCGCGGTGAGCGTGCCGCTCCCCGCCAGTCCGTGTACCGCGCCCACGATGAGCGGTCGTGCAAGCGTCGACCGATCGACGGCTACGAGGGGCGGCGTCGCTGGTGTCGCATGCGAATGCGTTCGACGCGGCACGAAGTTGCACGCGGCCCGGTAGATTGCGCGCGCGCCGAATCCAATCAGCAACAACACCACACCAAGTTCGAACACGTTCGTCACGGCCGGCGGCATTTCGGCACGGAAGACGATGAGCGCGCTGCCAGCGGCCAACAAGGTCAGTGTATGTCCCAGTCCCCAACACGCACCGAGCCACGCCGCCTTCGCGCTCGTGCGTTCCCCGGTCATGAGAGTCGCCACGGCAGCGAGGTGATCCGGTTCGAACGCGTGCTGCATCCCCAAAAGTGAGCCCAAGGCCGCACTCGCGACAAATCCCACCTGCGGGATCGCCGTTGGTCTGTTGGATCCGATCGCCCACGCACTCCACTCAGCAGGTGACGGGACATTGATCTGCTGAATCAACCAATAACCGACGAACGTGGAAGCGATACCAACGAGAAGCCAGCGCGCGTCAGGTTTCTTTGCCGAGAGCTCGACGGGCGTTCCGTGCGGAGTGGCGCGATAGGCCTCAGCCCAGGCTTCTCTTCTCGTCAGCAACGCCGCAGGATCGGTCAATCCCTTCGCCGTCACCATTCGCTCGAGAGCCGTCAACCAGTGTTCGTAATAGCGAGAGCCATCGTCCGGTTCTCCACGCCTCGCCGCGGCCTGCAGTTCCTCCGCGAGACCAGCCGCCCACTCTTTCCATGTGAAGTGGCCCTGCTCTGACAGTTTGACCGCAAGCGCGAACGCCTGCGCCTGCCACGGCTCGGCAAAGACGGGACCGCCTTCGTCGCGAGGCACACGCGGAAGGTCATCTAATCGATCGGACGCTGGAACCGATTCAGAAGCGCTCAAGGTAGTCCTGCCTTGACAGTGACCCGATGCTTCGCCAGTATCTTCGGCGGACCCAGTTCATGTCGAATGCTGATAAGCCGGTTGGTCGACGGAGGTTCCTGAGCAAAGCGGCTGCAGGCGCGGCCAGCATCGTCACGACGCCTCATATCGCATCGGCCAAACCACTCTTTCAACAGTCGCAAGACCAGGGGCAGACCGTTCCATCAGATGTGGCGCTCCGTGTCAAAGCGCTCGAGTCGATCCTGGTGGAAAAGGGCATGGTCGATCCGGCCACGATCGATGCGGTTATCGAGACGTATGAGTCGAAGATCGGTCCCCGAAATGGGGCCCGCGTCGTCGCGCGGGCATGGGTCGATCCCGCTTACCGGAAGCGTTTGCTTACGGATGGTACCGCCGCAATCGCTGAACTCGGATACGGGGGATCTCAAGGCGAGCATATGGTGGTCGTTGAAAACACGCCGACCATCCATAACCTCGTCGTCTGCACGCTCTGCTCCTGTTATCCGTGGCCGGTGCTCGGGCTTCCTCCAACCTGGTACAAGTCCGCGCCGTATCGTTCGCGCGTGGTCATCGATCCGCGCGGCGTCCTGCGCGAGTTTGGCGTGACGCTCTCTGATGACGTTCAGGTCCGGGTGTGGGACAGCACGGCGGAAATCCGCTATCTCGTTCTCCCTGAGCGCCCGTCGGGAACCGAGGGGATGAACGAGGAGCAACTGGCACGTCTCGTCACGCGCGACGCGATGGTGGGTGTCGCGAAAGTGTCGCGACCTGGCGAAGTCACCGCATGAACGGCATCCACGACCTGGGCGGCATGCACGGAATGGGGCCGATCGAGGTGCGTGAAGACGAGCGGCCATTTCATGCCGAATGGGAAGCGCGCGCATGGGGTCTGCTCCGTGCCACGGGCCCTTTCGGGCCGACACGCCGCCGAAACTTCCGCTACGAGCATGAAATCCTGCCGCCGGCCGAGTACCTGCAGATGCGGTACTACGAGCGATTCATCAAGGTGCTCGTCGATCGCCTGCTCGAAGCGAAGCTTCTCACGCAGGCAGAGTTGAACAGCGGTCACGCAGATCCCGCAGCCCCGAAACTGACGCCGCGCGTGACGCCGGCCAATATCGCCGAGCAGCTCGCGCGACGTCGATCGCTACGCAGAGACGACGTGCGGATCCGGTCGAAGTTCAAGGTGGGCCAGCGGGTGCGGGCTCGCAACATCAATCCGATCGGGCACACTCGCCTTCCGCGCTACATGCGCGGCCATGTCGGAACGATCATGTCCGACCATGGCGTCTTCGATTTCCAGGACACCGACGCCCAGGGTTACACCCTTCCCGAGCGGCCTCAGCACGTCTACACGGTCAGCTTCACCGCACGCGAACTGTGGGGCGAGGTGGCCAATCCACGCGACACGATGCACGCCGAGTTGTGGGAGGACTATCTCGAGAACGTGTGAGCGCTAGCTCACCGTCTGCAACTTCTCGAGACTGCCGGGCACGTAATCGCCGGGCACGGTCCGCGCAGCGATGTTGAGTCGGTTCCAGCCATTGATCGCGACGACCGCCAGACTCAAGTGCGCCAACTCGTCCTCCGAGAACTGTTGCCGCACGCGCTCGTACACATCGTCAGGGACATGGGTGTCGGCGACAAGCGTGAGCGCTTCGGTCCATTCCAGCGCAGCGCGCTCCCGCTCCGAGTAGTACGGCGTCTCGCGCCACGCTTCGAGACCGTAGAGCCGCTGTTCAGTCTCACCGTTGGCCCGCGTGTCCTTGCTGTGCATGTCCAGACAATAGGCACACCCGTTGATTTGCGACGCCCGCATGCGGACCAGGTCGAGCAATTTGTGATCGAAACCGGCCTGATGAACCTGCCGTTCAAGGCCGAGCATGGCGCGCATGATGCCTGGGTTTACGTGCTTGAGATCGATTCGTGCCTTCATGATGTCTTTCGCCTCCTATTTATGAAGACGACAGACAACCCGTACTCGTGACGTCCAGCTCAGGAACCGCCTCGCCATTCAGAATGTCCATCCCAGTGAGAAGGACAGGCTGAGATCGCTTCGCGGGCGATCGTCAGGCGGATCGCTGTCGAACGTTTCGTGGATGTTGAAGGCCCTACATGTTGCCGAATATGTCGTGCCGCACGTTGCCATCGATCTCCAGGCGTCCGCGCTGACGGGCGAGGCTGATGAAGGTGAGCTGCGTTTCGTAGGCGTGGGTGCTGCTGCGGTGCAACGCCTCGGTATCCAGTGTGTACGTCCGCGCATTGTCTGCGTTGGTGAAGCTCACCCGAAATCGATCGACACGGTCGTGCGTCCGCGAAATCCTGACTCGATCGGAATGATGCCGATGACCTCCTCGAGATCGAGCACGCGTGAGGGTCCTGCTGATGTCTGCACGATCAACTGGCCCGACGCGGGCGACGAGGTCGATCCGGTGAACAGTTCGCGCGAGACCGTTTCGACGTCGAGCGTCTTGCCACTCGTGAGGGAGACCTGCGCGGAGAGCAAGGT
>DATCXH010001238.1:0-2725 GCA_036565925.1 Vicinamibacterales bacterium | reverse complement strand
CCGATGCAACCGACGGATCTCAGCCCACTCCTCCACGGATAACACTCCTGTCCCCTCCGGCTCGTTGCGAGCCAGAGTCAGCGGGCAGGGGGTCAAAATTCAGATGCCACGCAGGGGTCAGGATTCACGTGCCGTCGACACAAGATTATTCCGGCTGCGATAGCGACGTTCGGAACCGTCTTCTTCGCGGCCGTTGCGATCGCGATCATCGTCACGATGGATAGAGGAACGTCACACACGGCAGCCCTCGCACTGGCCGTGGTAGGTGCGTTCGGCCTGGTCTGGCTCACGTTCGCGTGGCGGATGTATCGAACGGCGCTGCTATTGAGCGACACCGGCGTACGGGTGCGTTGGCTGCTCCTTACCCGGACGTTCGCGTGGTCGCAGGTCGCGGGCTTTGACACGGCGCCCGACCATTTAGTTGACGCCCGTTTGTGGATCGTGCTCGTCGATGGAGGCAGAGTGCGAACGCCGGTCCAGCGCGTGATGCGGCGGATAGGCGGTTCATTCGTGGCTGATGGCGGCACATGGCTCCTGCCTGATGCGTACGACAGGGTGATCCAACAGTGCCGAGGGACAACTGGCCCGGCCGACGCTCACGGCAGCTTCGGACAACGTGATAAGCGGTACGTCACTCCAGCTCCCACCGGAGATGACACGTAGGCGTCAGAGCAGCGCCAGCGCTCGCGGCGTGCCCGTTGCGTGCCCGATGTGGCGGCCAACCGCGGGTAACGACGCTCAAGGTTGGAGCAGCCATCACGGGCCCGACCTGCGGGGATTTCAGATCGGCGGTCCACTCCAGACCACCGGTCGACAATTCCTAAACCGTGTTGAAGAACTCCACGTCCACCCCGACATCCTCGATCTGTCGAAGCGTGACGCGGACACCGACCTCGTATTCCTTCAGCAGGTCGCAGAGTCGATCGCCGTCTATCAGATCGATCGGAGGTGCGCCGTCCCGCGTAGCTTCAACCTTCGCATCGGACGTAAACGTGCCCGTGGTAATCAGGAGGCCCTTGTCGCCCCGCCCTGCCATCGCGCCCCGAAAGTCGCGCACGGCTCCGGAGCCCACGCTTCCCTTGTATCGCTTGCACTGGAAGAAAACCGGGAAGCTCAACAACGACATCCGGTATACCCCCACGCCATCGATCCCGCCGTCGCCGGATCGACCTGTCACCGTCGCAGTCAAGAATCCTGCCTCGCGGAGGAGACGCTGAGCCAACCGTTCGAACGTATCTGCCCGGAGATTCATAAGCGTATCGAGCAGTTCCTCTTTCCAGTCGCGCGAAGCAGCGTCCAGATCATCGCCTTCGGCGTCGGGACCCTGGTCATCGGGCCGCGACGCCCGTTTCGCTCGATATGCCGCCCGTAATTCCTGAACATACCTCGACCAGAGATCACGCATGTGATCACGCGCCGACGCGCCAGAGTCGCCGAATCGATCGACCACCTCGTGCCCGTTCGCGGTCAGCGTCCAGACCCCTCGCCGGCTGTTAGTAAGCAGCCCCATGCCCTTGAGGTAGGTGCGCGCCCACGCGAGCCGGTAGCCAATCTCGGTTTCCGGACCATCGCCGTGCAATACACCCTGTTGGGCTTCTGTCAACGCCTCTGCGGCGATGACGGATCGCACCATCTCATCGATGGACACTGACCCGCCCCGGTCACGCACCGCGATCATTGCCGGCCACAGCAACTCGCTGTACGGGGGAACCTCAAAAGCCAGCACCCTAGTCCTTTCGCCCAAGCTATGCGGCCCGCGACCACGACCCCGACATCATCGACGCGCCGCGGCGAAGGCGCAAGCAACGCGAAGCTATCAAGCCTGGGCGGCCGATAAACTCTGCTCGGCTGCTCGTAGTCACAAGTGAAGAAGCGAGCTTTGAATCGCGAGCGCGAACCGCTCGGCGGCTTCCCGCGACAAATACGCGGCTACGGTTTCTGGTCAGGCCGAGTCTTCCCTGGTCAACGTGTCGACCGCGGCGGCCTTGAAAATCGCCAAGGCGCGACCGTTCACAGCGGCGCCGGTTTGTGCCAGTCTGCGGGCATGACGGGCGCCGAGTGGCTGAGCATGCTTGCTCCTGACGGCTACGGACTCGGAGCACCTGCGACGGCCGACGAGCTTGCAAGCACTGAGAAAGCACTCGACGCCACCCTTCCACCTGACTTGCGCGCGCTCTACCTCATCACTGATGGGGTGTTCGATCCGGCCGGAGAGTGGTTTGTATTCTGGCCGTTGGCTGACGTGGTCGACCGCAACCTCGCCGATTGGTTGACCTACCGTGCCAGCCCAACCCGCTCGGATCTTCTCGCCTTCGGTGATGACGGGACAGGCGACCCATTCTGCGTCGCGCGCGATGGCGGCGACGCCGTCTTCTACTGGTCGCCGATCGACGATACTGCTACATGCCTCGCAAACACGATCATCGACTTCTGGACTCGATGGCAGAACGATACGATGCCCCCGCACTGATCCTCCCGACGTGCCACTAGCGTGCCATTCGCGGGTGCTAACGCCGGCCAGTCGAGTCCACTCGGGACAGACCGCGAGCAGCGCCACCCAGCTCTGACCTATCCCGCTGTACGGTTCCCAAGCTGCCAGTGAGCGCGGGCGCCTGTAGCCAAGTCTGTAGCCAAGCCGGTCTGCGATAGCCGCGCCTGATCGACGTCTACAGTCGATACTCCCTCGTAGACCGCACCGGTCAGCCGTCTCCAGACGTCATGCCTA
>DATCXH010000597.1:0-2620 GCA_036565925.1 Vicinamibacterales bacterium | reverse complement strand
ACCACGGTGCCGACGGGCTTCTCCGTCGTCCCGCCGGTCGGCCCCGCGATTCCGGTGACGCCGACACCCACATCGGCGCGGGCGCGCGTGCGAATCCCATCCGCCATCGCCAGCCCCACCGGCTCGCTGACCGCCCCGTGCGTCTCGAGCAACTCCGTCGGGACACCCAGCAGCTCGGTTTTGGCTTTGTTGGAATACGTGATGACCGATTGATCGACGTAACGTGAGCTGCCCGGCACATCTGTTAATCGCGACGTAATCAGCCCGCCCGTACACGACTCGGCGACGGCGACACGCATGCCCTTCGCGACGAGCAGATCACCGACCACTTGTTCGAGCTTTCGACCGTCGGTGCTGTACACGTCAGCGCCAATCGTGTTCACGACGCGCTGCACGGCAGCCTCGAGTGCGCGATCGACGACGTCCTGAGACGCCGCATGCGAGGACAGGTGCAGCTCGATCGCACCAGGTGAAGCCAGAATCGTCGCCGCAATCGCCGGCGACGCCGCGGCCCATTCACGATAGATCGGCTGCAGCAACTGATCGACGTCGGATTCAATGCGGCCTGTGATCCGCACCACGCGCCGCACCAGCGGCTCACCCAACGCAGACGCGCGCAGTGGTCCATCCACGAGTTCCGCCAGCATCGGCCTCAGCTCGCGCGGTGGTCCTGGCAGTAACAAGACGATCTTGTCCTCGTGATCGATCCACAGCCCCGGTGCGCTTCCATTCCTGTTCTCAATCACCGCGGCGCCAGCCGGCACCATCGCCTGGCGACGATTCGTTTCTGGCATGGGCATCGTGAAGCCGCGCGCTTTGAAGCGTTCGCGCAGACGTGTGGTGATCGCTTCATCCTCGGCAAGCGGCCGCCCCAGCGCCACCGATACGGCCTCTCGCGTGACATCGTCGTCAGTGGGACCGAGCCCGCCCGACAGGATCAACACATCGACGCGGGCGAGCAGCGAGCGAACGGCCTCGGGCAGCTCCTCGCGCAAGTCGCCGACGACGAGCTTCACCATGACCTCGACACCGAGCCGATTGAGCTGTTCGGTGATGTACAGCGAGTTGGTGTCGATTTTCGACGGCGTGAGCAGCTCGCTGCCGACGGCCACGATCGCCGCCCGCCTCAGTACCGTCACGACAGCCAGCCAGCCGGAGCGACTGCGAGCAGAATCCGCATCAGCACGTTTCCGTACACTGCCGCCATCGCATCGTCCGCCATCACCCCCAGCCCGCCATGGAGATGCTCGAAGCGGCCCGATGGCCACGGTTTGAAGACGTCGAGCGCCCTGAACACGATGAAGCCGACAAAGGCCCCCATCGCGTTGACTGGAAGCAGCGCGAGTGTAATCAACATACCGACGACCTCATCGAGCACGATGGGGCCGGGGTCCACGCCGCCAAAGTGATGCTCGGCTTCAGTCCCGCTCCACACGCCGAGCGCAAACAACACGACGATGACCGCGAGCTCGACATACATCGAGCCGCTGACTCGCACCAGCGCGAAGATTGCAAGGCCTGCCGCCGATCCAAACGTGCCCGGCGCAACTGGCGCATAGCCCACGTAGCCACACGTCGCGAGAAAGACGGCCACCTGACGCATGAAGGAGATCCGGCCGGACCGGTCTAGTGGTATGTCCTTCCTGACTTACGACCGGCCGCTCCGTTGTCGCGGCCGTGAATCGCCATCGGAAGCTGGTTGTAAGTGGTACCCCTGCAGTCTATACGCACCACTAGACCGATGGTAGTTCCACGACGCGGGTGCGCGCCATCCGATCGTGCAGGGCGCGGTGATCGGGATCGACGATCGCAGGAATGAATCCGGCGCCCAACGCGAGCAGCGACACGCTCGACATCATCGTGCGACGAATCGCCCGTGACGGATCGAGCGGCGCATCATCGGCCACCACGCGGATGTGAGCCGCCATCTTGCCGATGGTCTGTCCGCAGGCGGCGGTGAACGCACCGAAGTACGACAGCTTCAAGAGCACGAGAAACCCGATCATCGGTACGGGCGGCAGGAGTGCCCAATCGCCCATCGTGAGGCCCGCCATCCGAAGCGTCGAATACAACACGATGAGATCGATGCCGAACAGGATCACATGATCGGTGACCCCGGCAGTCACGCGGCGCGACAAACTCGAAATGACGGGCTCAGACGTTCTGCGTGCCGCCGGAAGGTGATGCGGATCGACTGGATCGCTGCGCTCGAAGCGCGCGATCGGCGCGTGCAGCTCAGGCTCAGGCGTGATGAGTGCGTCGTCACTGAATTCCAGCGACAGCGGCGGACTGTCTGGACGGTCGGGCCTGGCCGGTGGGCGAAGTCGTGGCTGCTCGGGTGTCCGCCGCACCGAGAGTGGCGCGCGCGGCGCGGCCGGAAACTTGATCAGTGGCTCGTCGTCCGGTTCCTCGGCGCGAGGCTCGAAGAGCGGAAAGCTTGGCTCGGGTTCGGAGCGAACGACCACCGGCGGGTCAAACGTCATCGCTGATGATGGCGCAGCGAGGGCCGCCTCCGGCATCTCATTCGCTTCTGCCTCCCGATCGATGCCGGTGTGGAGACGATCGATCCAGGACTGGTCGGCATGAGCCGGAAGGTCATCCGGCATCTGGAGCTTCAAAT
>DATCXH010001010.1:0-8429 GCA_036565925.1 Vicinamibacterales bacterium | reverse complement strand
TCGGCGGCGCGGCGTGCCGCGTCACGAATCGCGCCGAACTGCGCGGCGGCCGGTGAGGAGTTGGTGAGCGACAGGATTGCGATGACGGACAGAACGGTACCGACCGTTGCGAAACGGGTGATGCAGTGCGTGCCCACGGGTTACCTCCACTGGAAAGGCCGCCGGCCAGAGGCCGCCGCCGGCAACGGCGGCGCTCGCATCAAACGCGTCAAGCGCACGAAAAGCGGACCAACAAAAGGCGTGGCCCGGTCCGGCGAGGTTTGACGCGTTATAACCAGCGGCCTGAGCCGATGGCGCGGGCCTCGTCCGAGGAGGGTTGACCGATGAAAGACACCCCGTACCTGTGGTCCATTCCGGCGCTCGCTCTGGCGCTCGCGATTCCCGCGCTCGCGCAGGACTCGAAAGGCGATCTCTGGGAAACCACGTCGCAGATGTCGATGGAGGGCGCACCGATCAAGCTGCCGTCCAACACAGTGAAGGTCTGCACGTTCAAGGAGTGGAAGGAGCCTCCGGGCGCAGCTGACAAACAGCGGGCGTGCAAGACATCGAACATGAAGATGACCGGCAACAAGGTCACGTGGGATACGCAGTGTTCGAACCCGACGATGACAGGGACCGGCGAACTCGTGCGCGAAGGCACTGATGCCTACACCGGCACGATCAAATTCACCGGACCGCAGGGCAACATGACGATCAACCTGAAAGGCAAGAAAGTCGGCGGCTGCGATAACCCGCAGTAAGAGGGGTCATCCGGAAGCTGGCCCCTACTCTCGAAAAGGCAGGGCATGCGTAGACTTTCGGTCAGCGTGTTGGTGGTCGTCGCGCTCCTGGGCAGCGCGGCGATCGTGTTCCTTCGCTCCCGGCCCGCGACGATCACGACGTCGACCGACTCGCCCGCGTCCTCGGCGACGGTGGCGACAGCAACCGATCAACGTGCCCTTCCACAGACGAGTGAGGAGCTCATCGCCGCCGCGCTCAAGGCCGGCGAGATCAGCTATGAGCAGTCGCTGCTGGCACGCGCATACGCGATGTACGACGATCCGCGGCTGCCGAAGCAATTCCGCAGCCCCGTCGTCGACTGGGAAGCGGGCACGGCACTTGGCATCGAAATGGACGACAAGGAAACGACGCTGAGCAATCAGATTTTGGAGCAGCTCGCGCCATTCCGTGCCCGGCCGAACGATCCGATCAGCATTTTCAATCGACCGCGCGATGAGGTGCTGAAGGTGCAGCAACGGCCGGCGACGGGGTGGGTGGACACGCTGGTGCCAGGGACGAACGTCCGCATCTGGATAAAGGGAACGGAATCACAGCTCGATCGATTCGTGCCGATGGTCGTGGATGTCTGGGGCGTTCTTCCCATCTACTTCGCGTATCCCAACAAGGACGACGGCAGTCCGGCATCGACGATCAACCGGGATACAGCTGTCGATGTCTACTTTGTGAATGGAGGCGACATCGATCCCCGCTCTGACGACTGTGCCCAACCAAATCCCAATCGATGCATCCTGCAGGGCCACGGCGTCACTTGGTCGGCAACCCCGAAAAGCTCTCACGCATCCTCCGCATATTGCATCGTCAACAGCCAACACCCCGATAACGAGGTCATGGAGACAATCGCACACGAACTTGCTCATGCAGCGCAGGCGAAATACGACTACCGCGAGCTCGAAACCCCAGAGTCAAGGTGGTTGAGGGAAGGGTCGGCGACCTGGGTCGCGCATCATGTGATGAAGCATCTGAGAAAGAGACCAAAGCTTGCCTACGAGTCGTTGGAAAACAACATCGGTGAAGAAGATTTCAAACAGACTGGCATCTTTCAGAATCTCCATAAGAGCCTGAACCAGCCATTCCACTGGTACGGCACGTGGTTGTTCTTCTTTTACGCGTCGATGGAATTTGGTGATGACGTGGTCAGGCAGATCTGGGAAGCCGACGCAAAGACCGGGCTGGACGGCGTCGACGCGGTGAATTCGGTCGTGGCCCTCGCACACCACTTTCCTCGTTTTGCGGTGCGCAACTGGAACCATGACCCCGAGATCATCAAGCGATACAGGACCCAGGACGACACGTTCCCTCCGGGTCTGCGGCCTTCCAAGATCAACGAGATTACGACTCCGCCGAAGGTCTACGAGCTCGAGGCGGCCACGGAGCCGCTCCCCCACCTGGCCTCTGCGTACTTTCACTTCACGTTTCCGTCGACGGTTCGCCGCGTGACGTTCGAAAACTTGTACAACGATCTCGACGACGCCCGCATTTGGGCCATTCCGAAGATCGGAACGTGGCGTGATCCGGAAGACTGGAGCGGCGACCTGATGAAAGTCTTTTGCCGCGATTTCATCGACCAGGATCTCGAAGAGCTGGTGCTCATCGTCAGTAATTCACATCTCAAGAATGCCTTGCCGCCGGGGCACCCAAGGCCTCGTGTGCTCTCTGAAAGCAATGGCTGCCCGCATCTCAGGGGCTGGGCCGAGACGACGTTACACGTCAAAGACGCGGGCCAGGACGCGACCTATGCGTCCGGCCGCGTGTCATTGAGGTTCATGCCCCGTGTCAACCAGGATCAACCCGGCAACGTGCAATACGACCTGATGCCGACCACAGTCACCTGGACGGCGTCGGGCCGAAAAGGCGATTGCACTCTTTCTGGTGCCGCCGCGATGCCGCTCGGTGGACTTCCGATGCCCTCGAACGGCGCCGGTTACATGAACGTCGTCGGTCTCGACGGCGGGGACTTCCACAGTATCGTGATAATTTCGGCGCCGCGCCCTCCCATCAAGAAGACCTGCCCAGGACCCAAGGTCCTGGACGATTACGTCCCTACCGGGGTACTCCTGCAGATCATCTCCGAGCCGAACCGCGTCGAGGCGGGCACGGCGATCTACAAGGGGAAGCAGACCATCGACTTCGGCAACCCCGCATCGATCATTCCGGGCGCGGATGCGACATGGGTGATGCCACCCTTCCTTCCGGGGGCGACTGGCAGCGACCTCTCCAAAGCACTCGAGGCAGCGAGGAGCGCGAGGCCTACTCAGAGCATCGTGTACACGTTCACCTGGGAGCTGAGTCCGATCAACGGGGCGCTGCCGCCGGCGGGACCGGGTCCGCTCTCAAAATAGCGTCCTCGTCCGGGCCACGGTCAACGCCCGGCTACGCATCCTCGCCCAACGCCGGGGCGAGGAGCCTTGTCATCGAGGCGGGGTTGCGGATGTCTTCGGCGGACATGTAGGCGTCCGATTCGCGACGCAACCGTTCTGCCCGATCGCCACTGGCGATCGCGGCCAGACGACGACGCGCGGCCGCGGCGTAGAGGCGCATGTCAGCGCGATCGAACGCCTCAACGGCATCTGTCAGATGCCTCGTCGCGGCGGTTTTATCGTCGCGCGAGTACGCCAGCACTCCGCGCACCAACAGGGACAACGGCATCGACCACTGCGTGTGCTCGCGCTCCAAGAGACGTGCGTCACGAGCGGCGGTCGCACGCATGCGCGTGACGTCATGACCGAGCGCCGCCATCGCGAGGGCGCAGCGCGCACGCACGAAGGCCACCTCGATCCGCATGAAGTGCACGTGCAGCCAGAGATTACGGCGCACGTCCCGCAGATGCCTGTTCAGCAGCGTCCATGCGTCTTCCGCACGGCCCTGATAGAGCGCCACCTGAAGGCGCGCGATCAAGTAGTTGTAGTGCTGACGATGGAAGCCACTGTCCGACCAGCGCGCGATCGCCTCGCTGGCGTGGCGTTCGCACGCGACCGGGTCGTCCATCGCGAGCCACGCCAGCCCCATGCGAGTGCTGATCTCGGTTTCGAAGTAGAGGTTGCCACGCTCGCGCGCTGCTTCCAGCAGCGGCGGCAACGCCTGCACCGCCCGTCGCATCTGTCCTCGATACATCAGCGAACCGAGGAAGAAGTTCTGCGCCAAGGTCAATTCCCACACGACACCCGCGCACTGCTCGCGCAAGATCGTCAGCGCGCGCTCGCAGAGATCTGTCGCTTTGGCCCACTCCCCGACGACGAACGCCGCGATGCCGGCAGTTACCAACGACAGCGCGACGAGATGCGGATGGCGAATCCGCTCGGCTGCGGCGCCGGCCCGAGCGGCGAACGCGTTCGAGCGACGGATGCCGGACTCGCCGCCACCGGCCGCCGAGAACGACGCCTCGAGCGCCAACGCGCGGGCGATCCGATACGGTTCGCCGACGTCGAGCGCCATCCGCAGATGTCCGGCGTGGAACGACGCCGCACGAAGCGTGTCGACCAACATCAATCCAGTCGACACCGCCCAGCACGTGTCGATACGAAGGAGGTCCTCATCGGATATCTGCGACTGCTCGCGAGACTCGAAGTCGAGCCCGCGCCACGAGAGTTCGACGCGGCGCAACAACATCGAGGCGACCGCCGTCCGCGGGCCACGCGCCAATCGCATGCCGACCGCTGGCAACACCGTGTGGATAATCGCCAGGCCGCGATCGATGTGACCACCCATCAGCAGCTGTTCCGCGGCCTTCCGCTGCCACTCGATCCGCGCCATGCCGGTTGTCAGTGTCGCGGCATCGAGATATGCATCGGCGGCTTCGGCAGGACGGCCGGCATTTTCGAGTGATGTGGCCAGCCCGATCTGCCACTGCACACGAGCGCCGCTCTCCCGGTTCAACGCCAGCGCGTGACGATAGAAGGTGGCCGCACGATCGAACGCCAGCACCTGACTGGCCCGGATCGCCGCTGCGGCAGCGTGCTCTGCCGCCACCATGTACTGACCGGCACCGCGACAGTGCTCGAACAATGCCTCGGGGTCGTCGTCACCGTGCCCGGCCAGAATGGCGGCCATCACCTCGTGTATGCGGCGCACGGCGTCGGCCGACAGGCTCGAGGCGAGCGTTTCGCGGACGCGGTCGTGGTACATCTCCACGTGATCGGTCGTTCGGCTGCTGCGCACGAAATGCGCTACGCGCAGACGCGCCACCAGTGGGCGCTCGTCCCCGCTGAGACCACATGCCTCGAAAATACGCGTGGCGAGTATCGGCCGGCCGCAGACGGCGAGTACTTCGAGGAAGCGCCGCGACTCGGGCGGCAGCATCTCCATGCGATGAGTCAGCATGTGGCGCAGCGTCGCGCCCGGACGCGTGTCGGTCCCAAGCGCGACGTAGCGCGCCAACTCCTCGACGAGATATGGGTTACCGCCCGCCTCCAGAGCGATTCCGCGCCGCGCGTCGGCATCGCTCTCGCGCGATGACAGCAGGCGGTCGATCAGTTGCGCCACCTCCTTGTCATCCAACGGCGCCAGCGGCATGACGAGGTGCGTGCCGGATTTGACCTGATCGACGAGTGCCCGAAGAAACGGCTTGGTCTCGATCTCCTCGGTGCGGAACGAGACGATCAGCAGCAGTGGCGGCGGATCCGGTGCACGCAACAGCTCCGTCAGTGACGCGGCGCTATCGGCATCAGCCCAGTGAAAATCGTCGATCTCGAGCACGATCGTCTGACGCGATGCGAGCCGGCCCAGCAACTCGCGCAACGCCACGAACGCACGTCGACGAAGGGCGACGGGATCGTCGGGTTCGCGCTCGAGGGCGGGAGCGGCCGTCACCGCGTCGATCTGCATGACCGGAAACAAGCGTGCCAGTGCGCGCGCACCACGCGGCATCAGCGAGACTGCGTCAGCTGGCGCGAGCGCGGCGATGTGGCGGCTCAATGCGTCGATGATGCCGTCCAATCCCTTGTAGGGCACCGACTCGTGCTCGTGACAGCGGCTGCGCAGCGCCAGGATCGGCACATCCCGCGGGCACTGCTCGAAGAATCGCTGCACCAGCGCGCTCTTTCCAATGCCCGATGCCCCATGAAGGTAGACGGGGACACTGCGCCCGGCACGCACGTCAGCAAGCGCGCTGCGCAGGAATGCGACCTCGCGCTGCCGGCCGACGAACGCCGCTGGTCCAGTCGATTGCGTTTTCGTGACCGGACTTTGGAGCGCGGCCTTCAAGTGCTCCATCGCCGCCCGCCCGGATAGACGTTCGGCCGGATCCCGACGAAGAAACGCCATGCACACCGCGTTCAGATCGTCTGGAATTCCGGGCACCACGAGCGTCGGCGCAGGCGGATCGACTGTCGTTTTTCGCTCGATCACGTCCACGATCGAGCCGTTGAACGGCGGGCGACCTGTCAACGCGTGATACAGCGTTGCACCTACCCCATACCAGTCGCTGGCCGCGGTCATCTCAAGACCGCCGCATCGTTCGGGCGACACGTACGCTGGCGTGCCAATCGGGCCAGACGCCCCGGCGCTGTCATCGAGCACGACAGCCGATGTCAGGCCGAAGTCGAGGATGACGATGCGCTCATCAGAAGTGATCAGCACGTTCGACGGTTTGATGTCTCGATGGAGCTGGCCGTGCCGGTGCAGTTCCTCGATACCGTCGATCAGCTGCGCCAGCGCTCGCCGCGCCCGATCGAAATCTGCCGATCCGCCTTCGCGCACGTACTCCACGAACGTGACGCCGTAGACGAGTTCCATCGTGAAGAAACACTGCGCCTCGTCCACGACCAGGTCGTGCAGCGAAACCAGGTTCGGATGCGCGATACCGGTTAGGCTGCGGAACTCTCGCTTGAGACGGTAGATGTCGGCAGCGTTCCATCGCCTCAACGTCTTGAGCGCCACGATCTGGCGACGGGCGCGATCCTCGACCTCGTAGACGACACCCATTCCGCCGGCACCGATACGCCGGCGTACGTCGTATTGCTCCGTGCCCGCGAAATCGTCGCCCCCATCGTCGGCCGGCCGTCGGAGCACGAGCTCGCCCAGCGCCGACGGCATGAACTCGAACACATCGAACGCCGCCGCGCGTCCGTTGATCAGCAGCACCGGATCTTCGAACCGGTCCGTCGAGTCGAGCACCGCATCGAGAAGGGACTCGGCCTCCAGGCGGGTCGCCTCATCCGGGGCGTGTTCAGTGAGGTAGGTCGCTCGTTCGGACGTGGGCTGAGCGAGTGCATCAGAGACGAGGCGTTTGACGCGAAGCCATTCGTCGGGCGTCATCCGCCATCCATACGCGTCATTTACAAGCCGACTGGCTCATTCGACGTGCGCTCGCCTGCGCCTGGCGCGTCAGCTCGCGATAGAGCCAGCCTCGAGCAACGGCCCATTCGCGTTTGACGGTGGTTGGCGACAACGCCAACGCGTGAGCGGTTTCCTCAATCGTCAGGCCGCCGAAGAAGCGGAGCTCGATGATGCGCGCCTGAGCCGCGTCGAGCGCTTCGAGCTTGGTCAAGGCGCGATCGAGATCGAGGACGTCCACCGCGTCGAGCGCATGGGTATCAGGGACAGTCACCGCCTCATTGAGCTCTGCGGGCGTCTGAATGCCACCGCGCTTCTCGCGCGTTCGGAGACGGGCGTGATCGATCAACACTCGCCGCATCAACTGGGACGCGATCGCGAAGAAGTGACCGCGACTCTTCCAGTCGACCTCACGCTGATCGAGCAGCCTGAGATATGCCTCTGTGACGACCGCGGTGATCTCGAGCCGATCGTGACGCCATTCGCGGGTGAGTTGTCGCGAGGCCAGCGCTCGCAGTTCGTTGTAAACGAGCGGCACGAGCCGATCGAAGGCATCCTGGCTGCCGTTCTGCCATTCCTGCAGGAGACGCGTGATGTAGGCGGGGCCTTCGCCACTGTCCATGCGCGTGCCGTAAATGCTTGGGGAGCGAAAGTTAAGCATAGCGGACCGATACGGTCAATCGGGGGATCCGCGAACCTGGTCCGCTTTCCTCGCCGATGACGCGTAGGGAGACGCATGGCGCTGCGCCGCATTTCTGCCCTCGTCGTCGGCCTGGCCGCCGTCGCGGCGAGCGTGGCGATCGGTGCGCAAACACGAGCCGTTGGTCCTTTGACGCCGTTCGGAGTCAGTGAAGCCGCCGTGCAGTCGATGCTCCTGCGCGTCCTCGACGGAGGCGGAGTACTCCTCCCAGGCAGCCAGATCGTCGGCACCATCCAGAGCGGCTACGCGCGGGTGCCGGTCGCCATGCGCGCCCAGGCGACGACGGCGGCGTTTGCCTGGGCGAAAAACTATCTGCACTCGCCCGCCTTCGCCAACGCCTACGCGAAATTTCGCGAGCAGCAACGGCCCCAGGGAGCTGTCAGCGAAGCCGGTTCGATCGACGAAGTCCTCCAGCGGCGAATCGACGAGTACGTCGCGACACTCGAGCAAGGCAAGAAAAGTTTAGATGTGCTCTCCCCTGTCGATCGGGCAAAGGCGATCAAGAATGTGGACGAGGCGATCGCAAACGCACGCAAACCGGAAAACGTGAAGGGTATGCGGCTCGCGCTCGAGCTCGAGCGCGGCGAGAACGCAAACAGACCAGCAGGACGCGCGTTTGCGGTGCTCGCTAACGGCACGATCATGGCGCTCGGCCACGTTCCGTATTGGGCGCGCGTCG
>DATCXH010000587.1:0-6416 GCA_036565925.1 Vicinamibacterales bacterium | reverse complement strand
CCGTCAGGCGCAGGGATGGGTCCCCGCTCCGTGCTGGGTCGTGATCGCTCACGATCCGAATGGCCATTTGAACGTGCTCGCCGACACCGGCCTCGTGCCCAATCTCGGACCGTCGCTGTGGTCATCGGCCAACTGGGTCATGCGTCACGGCACTGAGTTCTTTTCCGGCGATCTCGCCAGGGACCCGCGCTGCGGGGCTGGCGCGGTCGGATCGGTGATTGCGTTCCCCCTTCAGTGTCGTAATCGCAGCATCGGTGTGCTGGTTGGCCTGGATCCGACTCCGTCAACCTCGACACCGTCGATGAGCGCATCGCTGGTGATGGCGTTGCGCGAGCTGCTCGAGCCCTCGGCAATCGCGCTCGACAACGTGCTGGCTCTCGAGAAAGCCGACGCGCTCTCGGTGACCGACGACCTCACGCGCCTCTCGAACTCACGCCATCTGTATCGCGTGCTGCGGACCGAAGCCAAACGCGCGGTACGCAACGGACGTGCGCTCTCGTTGCTGTTCCTCGACCTCGATACGTTCAAGCAGGTCAACGACCAGCATGGACATCTCGCCGGCAGCAAAGTGCTCGTCGAAGCCGCCTCGGTCATCAAGAAATGCTCACGTGAGACCGACACGGTCGCGCGCTTCGGCGGCGATGAGTTCTCATTGATTCTTCCCGACACCGGAACAGAGGGAGCAATCAGCGTCGCTGAGCGTATTCTTGAAGCGATGCGCGAAGCGCGTTTTCTGACCTCCGATGGACTGTCTGTTCGTCAGACGGTTTCAATCGGTGTCGCGACGTTGGTTCCGGAATCGCCGAAGACCGCTGAGGAACTCATTAAGCAAGCCGACATGGCGATGTACAGGGTCAAGGCTGCCGGAAAAGACGGCATTCATTTCGCCCAGGAGGGCTCGTAGTTGTCACTCGGTTCGTTTTTCTCGCTTTTCTCGAGCGATCTCGCGATCGATCTCGGCACGGCCAACACCTGCGTCTATGCCCGCGGCAAGGGCATCGTCGTCAACGAGCCGTCGATCGTGGCGATCAACAAAGTGAACGGCCGCGTGGAAGCGGTGGGGAAGGACGCCAAGGACATGCTCGGGCGCACGCCCGGCAACATCGTGGCGATCAAGCCGATGAAGGACGGAGTCATCGCCGACTTCGAGGTCACTGAAAAGATGCTGACCTACTTCATCAAGAAGGCTCACAACCGCAACGTCTGGGTGCGGCCGCGCATCGTCATCGGTGTGCCCTCCGAGATCACGCAGGTCGAGAAGCGGGCGGTGAAGGACAGCGCCTACCGCGCCAAGGCCAGCGAAGTGCATCTGGTCGAGGAAGCCATGGCTGCGGCGATTGGCGCCGGCATGCCGATTACCGAGCCGTCGGGCAACATGATTGTCGACATCGGCGGCGGTACCACTGACATCGCCGTCATCTCACTCGCCGGCATCGTCTACAGCAAGGCGGTGCGCGTCGCCGGCAACGAGATGGATGAAGCGATCATCCAGTACATCAAGAAGACGTACAACCTGCTCATCGGCGAGCGTACGGCCGAACAGATCAAGATGGAGATCGGCTCTGCCTATCCGCTCGACGAGAAGATGACGATGGAGATCAAGGGGCGCCATTTGATCGAGGGCGTGCCGAAGACGATCACCATTACTGACGAAGAGATTCGCGAGGCGCTGACCGAAACCGTCAACGTGATCGTGGACGCGGTCCGGGTCGCGCTCGAGCGCACGCCGCCGGAGCTTTCGGCGGACATCGTCGATCGAGGCATCGTGCTGACCGGCGGCGGGTCGATGTTGAAAAACCTCGACAAGCGGCTGCGCGAAGAGACCGGATTGCCTTTGGCGATGGCCGAAGATCCGCTGTCCTCGGTCGTGCTCGGCGCGGGCAAGATGCTTTCGGATTTCAACTTGCTGAGGAAGATATCGATCGACTGAAAAACCGACGGTTGACGAGCCCCCAATCGTCGATCGTCCATCGTCAATCGTAAATAGCAATGGCCCTTCTCGATATCCGACAGCGCAGTGGATGGCTTTTCATGGCCGTCGTGGTCGGACATATCCTGCTGATCTCTACCCAAGTGAGCACGCGGCGCGGCGTGCCCTTCCTCGAAGCGCTGACCTTCGGTGTCTTCGCCGAAGTCCAGCGGACGACGACATCCGGGATCGGAGGGGTGCGGGACGTCTGGCAGAACTACTTCGCGCTGCAGCAGACGCGTCAGGAAAACCAGCAGCTCCGAACCGAGCTGGCACAGTTGCGCGTGGGGCTGCAGCAGGAGCGCGCACTCGCCGAGCAATCGCGCATGCTGCAAAAGCTGTTGGACATGAAGATGGAAACGCCGCTCAAGACGACGGCGGCGTATGTGATCGCCGGTGCGGCGAGCCCCGACTTCCGGACGGCAACGATCGACAAGGGCACGAGCGATGGTTTGAAGCCCGACATGGCCGTCATCTCGCCGGCTGGCGTTGTTGGCCGCATCATTCTGCCGACATCACGGGCCGCGAAGATACAGCTGCTCATCGATCGTGACGCGGCGGCCGGCGCGGTGACCGAACGCGGGCGCGCGCAGGGCGTCGTTGTCGGAACCGGGACGTCACTGCGGATGGACCACGTGCCGGGCACTGCAGATCTCAAGGTTGGTGACCGCGTCGTGACCTCCGGCATTGAAGGGATCTACCCGAAGGGCTTTGAGATTGGCCAGATTGAATCGATTGAGCGCAGGGCCGGCGAGTTCAGCGCCGTCATCATTCGTCCGGCCGTGGAATTCTCGTCGGTCGAAGCCGTGCTCGTGGTATTGACGGAGTCGAATCAGGCGGTCGCGGCCGCCATCGACCGTTCAAACGATGAGGGCCGGTGAGAACGGCGGGCGTCCTGATTGCGATCGCGTTGGCGTTGGCGCTGCAGACCACGCTGGCGCGTTTCGTCGTCGGCGGTACGACGGCAATCGATCTCGTGCTGGTGACGGTGGTCTACATCGCGTTGACCGGCGGTCCAGTGAGCGGCATGCTGGCGGGCAGCATTGCCGGGTTGATTCAGGATCAGCTCTCGACCGGTGTGCTGGGTATCGGTGGATTGGCGAAGTCGATCGTGGGATTCGCCGTCGGCGCGATCGGACAGCAGTTCATCATCACCGCGGCGCTGCCGCGGTTTGTGACGTTCATCGGCGCGACGGCGGCGTATCAGGCATTGTTCATGGGCCTCTACGTGCTGCTCGGGCTGCGCAGTTTCCCATCGCCATGGAAGGCGATTGCGACGCAGGCGCTCGGTAACGCCATAGTCGGGATGATTGCGTTCACGATCATCGAAGCGCTGCCTGGCGTGATGGAGCGACGACGCATTGGACGACGCACGAGACACTGAGGATCTGATTTCTGGGATCTGATTCCTGAATCCTGATTCCTACAAGGATCTGATTTATGGCTGTCGCTGAAGAACGAAGGCGCATCGGGACCCGGTTAGTCAGCTTGCAGGTAGGCGCCGTCATCGCCTTTGCCGCCCTGGGTATCTGTTTCTGGACCCTGCAAATCGTTCAGCACTCCAAGTACGAGGAGATGGCGGCGAATAATCATCAGCGCACCCTCTCCCTGCGCGCGCCGCGTGGCGTGATGTTCGATCGCAATGGCAAGGTCCTCGTCGACAATCGCAACTCCTTCACGATTTCCATTGTTCGCGAGCACGCCAAAGATCTCGATCGCACGGTGGAGATGCTGTCGAAGGTGGCCGGGCTGGATCCCAAGCAGGTCAAACAGATCGTCGATCGGCATCGTGGCGAGCCGAGCTACCGGCCGATCGTTGTCGTCGAGGATGCGTCTCTGGCGCAGGTGGCGGCGATCACCGCGCGTCGTCTGGACTTCGAGTTGCCAGACGTTGTCGTCGAAGAGGTGCCGACGAGGAAGTATCCGCCGCAGGCGTTAGCGGCTCACTTGTTCGGGTACGTCGGCGAAGCCAGTGAAACACAGGTCGGTGCGGGCATCATGCAGGGCGACATCATCGGGCAGCAGGGCGTCGAAAAGGCCTACAACAAGCTGCTGATGGGTGGCGATGGGGCTCGACGCGTCGTCGTCAACAGCATGGGCCGCGAGATGCGGATGATCGAGGAGATTCCCCCGACCGAGGGACGTCGCGTTCAGCTGACGATCGACTACGACCTGCAGAAGGCGGCCGAAGACGGGTTCCGCCATGCCGGCTTCAATGGCGCCGCGCTGATCATGGATCCGCGCAATGGCGAAGTGCTGACCTACACCAGCCTGCCGTCCTACGACCCGAATGACTTCGCGGCTGGAATCGATCGCGTAACGTGGGCATCGCTCAACACGGACAAGCTGCGGCCGTTGCAGAACCGCGTGCTGCAGGGACGCTACTCGCCCGGCTCGACGTTCAAGATCGTCGTCGCGACGGCGGCGCTCGAAGAAGGACTCATCACGCCCGATCACCAGATCACCTGCAATGGCGGCGCAACGTTCTTCGGCCGCTATTACAAGTGCCATCTCAAGGGCGGCCACGGGACGCTCGACATGCGGCACGCGCTCGAGAAGTCGTGCAACGTCTACTTCTACACGCTCGGCAACATGCTCGGCGTGGACAAGATCAACAAGTGGGCGCAGAAGCTCGGGCTCGCCGGGAAGACCGGTATCGATCTGCCGAATGAGCAGGAGAGCATCGTTCCCAGCACCGAGTGGAAGCTCAAACGGACCGGCGAGCGCTGGTATCCGGGCGAGACGATTTCTGTGGCGATCGGCCAGGGCCAGGTCTCGGTGACACCGGCGTCTCTGGCGGTGATGATTTCGACAGTCGCCAACGGTGGCACGCGCGTGACGCCCCATGTCATCAAGGCCGTGGACGACGGCAACGGCTGGAAGGCCGTGCCGGCACCGGCAGTGGCTGACCACGTCGCGTTCAAGCCCGAAACGTTGTCGGCGCTGCGCGATGGCCTGTGGATGGTGGTGAATGCGCACGGAACCGGCGGCCGCGGCAAGGTCGAGGGACGTGATGTGGCGGGGAAGACCGGAACGGCCCAGGTGATCTCGAACGAGGGCAAGGCACGCGCCAAGGCTTCGGGCAGGGATCTGCGCGACCACGGCTGGTTTGTGTTTTTTGCCCCACGGGACAACCCGGAGATTGCCGGCGTGATTTTTGGCGAGCACAATGAGCACGGGTTCCTGGGCGCCCCGATCGCCAAGCACGTGATCGAGACGTATTTCGCCAAAAAGGAAGGGAAACCGCTGCCTGTGCTGGAGCCGAAGCCTGGGGCACCGGTCAAGCCAGAAGAGGACCCCGATTCACCGCCGGTCCTGGATCCGATAGAGGTTGCCGATTCCCGTTCCGGTGATACCGTTACGCTGGCTAGCCGGTAGGTGGCTGGCTCGTAAGCGGTAGCTGGTAAAGCGGTAGGTCCAAAAGACTAGAGACTCAAGGCCAAGGATCAAAGACGAAGCACTGTGTTCGAGAAACGTCTCTACTACCACATCGACTGGGCCATGCTGGCCGCTATCCTGGCGCTCTGCGTCATCGGCGTGGTGCAGATCTACAGCGCTACGGCCAGTTCCGGTCAGACCCTGTACATCACCCAGATCTACGGCATCATGCTCGGTCTCGTGGCGTTGGTCGTGTGCTTGAGCCTCGACTATCGCTCGCTCGCTGACAAGTCACTGTTCCTCTATCTCGGCGTCGTTGGTTTGCTCGTCTTCGTGCTCTTTTTCGGCGTCGTGCGCGGAGGGTCGCGGCGCTGGATTGATCTCGGTCCGCTCAACCTGCAGCCCTCCGAGTTCGCGAAAGCGACCGTCGCACTCGTTCTGGCCAAGTTCCTCGGCGACAGCCGGCGCGGCGCGCTCATGCGCGGCGACCTGTTGATCGCGGGTGCGATCACCGCGGTTCCCTTTTTGGTTATCGTGCGCCAGCCGGACCTCGGGACTGCAGCGACGCTGCTGCCCGTCCTGTTCGCCGTGGCCTTCGTCGCCGGCATGCCGATGCGGATCTTCGGCATCCTGGCGCTCGTCGCCGTGCTGGCCGCACCCCTCGTGTGGAAATTCGCGCTCCAGGATTATCAGAAGGAGCGTGTCTCGACCTTCCTGGACCCAGAGGCAGACGCCAAGGGTGCGGGATATCAGCAACTCCAGGCGCGGATCACGACCGGATCCGGTGGGCCCTGGGGCAAAGGCTTCCAGAACGGAACGCAAGGCCAGTTGCGCTTCCTGCCTGTGGCACACAATGACTTCATCTTCTCGGTGCTGGCCGAGGAGCATGGATTTGCCGGCGTCATGGTGGCGCTGGGACTGTATTTGTTCGTCATTTTGCGCGCGCTCGAATCGGCCCGGCTGGCCAAGGATCGACTCGGCGCGTACCTGGTGGTGGGCGTGCTCGCCAGCTTCACCTTCCAGGTGATTTACAACATCATGATGTCGGCCGGCCTGGCGCCGGTCAAAG
>DATCXH010001207.1:0-2609 GCA_036565925.1 Vicinamibacterales bacterium | reverse complement strand
CCTACGACGCGCGCACCGGCAAGAAGGTGTGGGACTTTCACACCATTCCGCGGCCCGGCGAAGTTGGCCTCGACAGCTGGGGCAACGACAGCTGGAAGGATCGCACTGGCAACAACGTCTGGTCGTTCACGCTGACGGTGGATGAGCAGCGCGGGATCGTCTACATGCCGGTCAGCGGTCCGGGCATGAACTACTACGGTGGCGATCGGCCCGGCAACAATCTGTTCAGCAATTCGACGGTCGCACTCGACGCACTCACTGGCAAACTGAAGTGGTACTTCCAAAACATTCGTCACGAGATCTGGGACTACAACCTCCCGCCTGCGCCGGGGCTCATCGACATCAAGAAAGACGGCAGGACGATCCCCGCGCTCGCACAGGTCGGCAAGTCGGCCTTTATGTTCATTCTGAATCGCGAGACCGGCATGCCGATTTACGGCGTCGATGAACGTCCGCAGGCAAAGGCCGATGTGCCCGGCGAGTGGTATCCGGCGACGCAGCCAATCCCGAAGAAGCCAGGTCCACTCGCACGCGTGAGCATGACGCGCAACGATCTCGTCGCCGCACAAGACACCACACCTGCGCATGCCGAGGCATGCCGCGCGCTGTGGGACAAGGTGCAGTTCCGCAACGACGGCCCGTACACGCCATGGAACTATCGGCCGAACGGCGGACCACCGTCGATCGCGTTTCCCGGCATGACCGGCGGCGTGAACTGGGGTGGCACTGCGACGGATCCCGAGCTCGGATACATCTTCGTGAACTCGAAGGACGAGCCATCGACTGGCTGGATCGCGCCGAACCCGCGCTACAACGAGAAGACGAAGAACACCGAGTTTCCGTACGTGCATCAGAGCGGTGGCACGCTGAGCGCTGAGGCGCGCGATGCGGACGGCCGCTCGCTCGGCACACTTCCCTGCTTCCGTCCGCCGTGGGCGAGCCTGATGGCGGTGAACGCGGCAACCGGTGAGTTCGTGTGGCGTGTGCCACTCGGCGTGAACGACGCAATGCCCGAAGGCAAAAAGAACGTCGGCTCACCCGGCTACGGTGGTCCGATGGTGACGGCCGGCGGCCTGGTGTTCATCGGCGCTACCCGCGATCAGCGGTTTCGCGCGTTTGATTCGCGGACGGGCAAGGAACTCTGGTCCACGCGATTCGACTACAACGTCACGGCGATTCCGATTACCTACATCGGGAAGAACGGCAAGCAATACGTTGCCGTCACCGCCGCGCAGGGCGGTCAAGGCAACAACGAATCGCTGCAGGTGTTCGCGCTCCCTGCCTCCGCGCTTCGCGCTACGGCGGGCACGCCCTGACCCAGCGAATCGATCTTCACCAGAGGGGGACCTCATGAGAATCACTGTGCGTCTGTTGAGTGGCATCGCCTTCATGATCCTGGTCGTCGCGTTCGCGAGCCAGCTCGCTTCGGGACAGGACGCGCGGCCGGCCATCGCGACTGAAGACGACTTCCGCCGGGCGATGAAGGAGCTCTCGAACTGGGGTCGCTGGGGAGAGAAGGACGAACTCGGCGCCGCGAATCTGATCACTCCGTCGAAGCGGAAGCAAGCGATAGCGCTTGCTCGAGAAGGGCGGGCGATCTCGCTCTCCCATGACATTCCGCAAGAGAAGGACGTGGACACTCCCACTTTCCTCGACCGCGCCATCGTCACCGCTGCGCCGGCCGTCACGCTTGACCGGTATCAGTACACCGGCACCTACCACGGCGTGGTGCACAGCCATCTCGATGCGGTGGACTGTCACATCATGGTCGATGGCAAGGGCTACAACGGCGTGTCGCTGGAGGAGATCAAGGCCGCCGGCGGCTGCCCTCGCGGCAGCATCAACGCGTTGAAGGACGGTGTCGTAACCCGGGGCATTCTGTTCGACGCCACGCGATTGCCCGGCAAAGCCACACCGCAAGGCTGGTTGGAGCCGGGGACCGCGATCCACCGGGCAGATCTCGAGACGCTGGAACGCATGCAACGCGTGAAGGTGTCGCCGGGCGACGTCATCCTCCTCTACACCGGTCGATGGAAGCGGCGCGCGGCGCTGGGCGCCTGGCCCAATGCCACCGGGTATGCCGGCTACCACATCGACGTGGCGTATTTCCTGAAGGAGCGGGGCGTATCGTTCATCGGCGCCGACGGGCCGAACGATGTCTCGCCGTCCGACCTGCCACAGGGCGTGGGCCTTCACCAGCTTGCCCTGGTGGCCATGGGCGTCAGCATCTTCGACAACCTCGACTTCGAACGAGCCGTCGAAGAGGCGAGACGGTTGAATCGCTACGAGTTCCTGTTCATGGCGGCGCCGCTCCGCGTCGAGAAAGGAACGGGGTCACCGCTCAACCCACTGGCGGTTTTCTAAACTCGTCCGAGTCATCACCTCGGACATTCGACGACGACGATGGTTGGTCCTGCGGATGTGGGACTTGGCCGACACGAAGCACGACATCTCCATGGCGGCGCTCGCCGCCGACTACGGGCGCCACGTCGATGCGGTGCTTCGGCGGCTGATGGCCGTCGACGACGGCACCTACTGAGCGAGATCGATTACCGGGTCTCATTCGACTGCCAGCGCTCGGCTTCGTGCAGTTCGCGATCAACCACACG
>DATCXH010000764.1:0-4012 GCA_036565925.1 Vicinamibacterales bacterium | reverse complement strand
GCAGCCTGACCCTCGGGTCCCGCCGGCCCAGCATCAGCGCCACGTGCAGCCGGTGCGGGTCCACCGAAGCGCGCCGGGAAGAGTCCTGCTCCAGCAGCAACCGGAAACACGATGAACTGACGACCACCGACTTCATAGGTCGCGGGCACACCTTCGGATCCGGTCGGCAGATCCTTGCTCCATACAACCTTCCCCGTCTCGCGATCGTACGCACGCACCGTTCGGTCCGACGCGGTTGCGACAAACAGCAATCCCCCAGCCGTCGCGAGCGGTCCGCCGCGCGGCATATGCGCGCCAGTGTTCGGCGGAATCTTCGCTTCCGCAGGCGCAGTCACGCCGCCATCCGGAATGCGCCACTTGATCTCGCCGGTGTTCAAGTCGTACGCCGTGATCTCCGACCACGGCGGGCCGATCGCCGTCATGCCGTTGGTCGGGCTCTGCATGAAGTCGTACGGAGAGGTGTAGCGCACGGGACCTTTCGCGGCGGCCGCCTTCGCGTCGGCCATGAGCTTCGCCTTCTGGTCGGCGGTGATGATCGGGCTTTGGTTTCCGCCACCGAGCGCGCCGCCGGCCGTCGGTTCTTCGTTGCTCAATATCAGCCGATCGAGCGTCGGCATGTTCTTCGCCACGACATAGAGCTCGCCCTTTGTCGGATCGACCGCAGTGCTGCCCCAGTTGGCGCCGCCGTTGTGACCGGGCAGCGAGATCGAACCCTCGAGGCTCGGAGGCGTGAAGAGCCCTTCGTTGCGGACGGTCTTCAGGAGTTGACGCAGCCGTTCTTGTTCCGCCTCGGGCAGATAGGGATTGATGTCCTTCTCGGTAAACGATTGACGTGCGAATGGCGGGACCTTCATCGGGAAGGGCTGCGTTTTCGACGTCACCTCGCCGGGCACGTCGCTCTGCGGCACCGGACGCTCCTCGATCGGGAACACCGGCTTTCCAGTCTTCCGCTCGAAGACGTAGATGAATCCGAACTTGCTCGCCTGTGCGACGACGTCGATGTTGCGCCCGTTCTGTTTCAGCGTGAGCAGCTTCGGCGCCTGCGGCAGATCGTAGTCCCACAGATCGTGATGCACGAGCTGGTAGTGCCAGAGACGCTTGCCGGTCCTCGCATCGAGCGCAACGAGACTGTTCGCGAAGAGATTGTCGCCAACGCGATCGCCGCCGAAGAAATCAAACCGCGCCGTGCCGAAGGGAATGAATGCAATCCCGTTCTGCTCGTCGATCGTGAACTCGCTCCAGTTGTGAACGCCGCCGGCTTTCTTATACGCCCCCTCCGGCCACGTGTCATAGCCGAACTCACCCGGGTGCGGAATGCTGTGGAAGACCCATACGATCTTTCCGGTGACGACGTCGTAGGCCTGCACGTCGGCGGGAGTTGAATCGTATCCAGCGCCCTGCGCCGGTAACGAGATGATGAACAGGTTCTCGAAAATCCGTCCGGGGTTGCTCGTCTGCAGCGGGTTGCGCGCCTCGCGCCACAGCGCGACGCGCAAATCCACCCGGCCGCTATGGCCAAACGTGGTGATCGTCTCGCCGGTCTGCGCGTTGATCGCGGTCAGGTTCCCGGCATTCAGATACAACAGCCGACGGTCCTTCCGGTCCTTGCTCTCCCAATAGTTGAGCCCGCGTGCACCGATCGCGCCCTGATTCGCATGGCTCCAAAGCTCTTTACCCGTCGCCGCATCGAGCGCGACGATGGCGTTGCCCGTGCCCTGCACGTACATCAGGTTCTCCACGACGATGGGGTTGAACGTGATATTCCCGGAGACCGGGTAGGTCCAGGCGACTTCCAGCTGCGAGACATTGGACTTGTTGATCTGGTCGAGCGCGGAGTATTGCGATGAGTGGGCGCCGCCCTGATAGGCCGTCCAGGTCGTGTAAGGTTTGGCACCTCGACTGCCATTCGAGCTCGACTGAGCCGTCAGCGTGACGAGAGCCAGTGTGACGATCAACAGGGATACGCCAAATCTGCGCATGAACAGTTGTCCTTGTGGTCGGGTGAAACGGAGAAGCAAATCTTACCGTAAATCACAGAAAAGTTGAGGCTTCTGGTCGTCGTACAATACGCGCGCGTTCGCGGAAACGTTGCTCCCGACGCGTCGACACGGATCGGTGCCTCTATCGCGAAAGGAGCCGCATGACTCGGCGGTTGCTCACCCTCCCGGCGATCCCGATTGCCATCGCGCTCGTGATGCTCATTGCTCCGCGGGTGGCCACGCAAACTCACAAAGTTCCGGCACTCGTCATTACGGCGTATAACGGCGGCCCGCCGACCAGCTATGTGACGCCGAAGACTCCGTGGGGTGAACCCGATCTGCAGGGTGTGTGGAGTACCGACGACACCGCCGGCATTCCGCGCGAGCGACCGGCCGAGCTCGAAGCGCGCCTCTACCAAACGGATGCCGAGTTTGCTGCCCGCAAGAAGCAGGTTGATGTCGGCATCCGCCGTGGTGAAAATGCGACCGGCTCGTTCCGTAATGACTTCGCCACGCGTGCGTTCCGACAGACATCGCTTATCGTGGATCCGCCCGATGGCCGAATGCCGATGACCACGGAGCAGGCCGAGAAGCGGCGCGCGTCCCGCGACCGTGGCACGTTCGGAGATGGTCCGTTCAACACCTTTGACGATTTCACGCTCTACGATCGCTGCATCACCCGCGGCATCGTCGGGTCAGTGCTGCGCGTCATTTATGGCAACGGCAACCGCATCGTGCAGAGCCCGGGCGTCGTCGCGTTCAGCTACGAGATGATTCATGACACGCGAATCATCTATACCGACGGCCGGCCGCACATCGGCCAGGCGATTCGACAGTATCTCGGCGACTCGCGCGCACACTGGGACGGCGATGTGCTCGTCGTCGAAACCACGAACCTCACCGACAAGACCAGTATCGGCGGCAACGGGAACGGCTTGCGGCATAGCGACAAGATGAAGATCACGGAGCAGTTCAAGCGCGTGGCCAACGACGTCGTGCAGTATCAGTTCACGGTTGACGATCCCGTGACCTACGAACGGTCGTTCACGATGTCGATGCCGCTGACGCCCTTATCAGGTGGCGTGCTGCTGCCCTACGAGTGTCACGAAGGCAACCTCGCCGTGCGGAACGCGCTCAGCGCGGAGCGCGCCGAGGATCGGGCGCTCGCCGACGACCTGGCCAAAGGAATCAAGAGACCGCGTCGCGGCGTGCAGGAGAGCGGCGTGGGCGGTGGTGGAAACCGCGGGCGCGCTGGTGAAGCGGCCGCACCGGCAAGGGGAGGACGCGGCCGAGGCACCGATCCAGAGGACGCGAATTAATACGTAAAGGAGTCGCACTGATGAAACGCGTAATCCTGTTCGCGATTGCGGTCGTGTCTGTCGCGACTGCCAGGGTCTCGACGCAACGAGCGGCGGCTCCCCCGCTGGTGATCACCGCGTATAACGCCAGCGCGCCTGAGAAACCGTACACCGCGCCGAAGACGCCGTGGGGCGATCCGGATCTGCAGGGCGTCTGGAGCAGCGACGATGCGACGATGCCGATGTCGCGGCCGCAGAATTTTGGTGACCGTCTGTATCAGAACGACGAGGAATTCGCCGCGCGGCAGAAGCAGATTCAGAGCGGCATCACGAATGCTGAAAACGCCGTCGGTTCCTTCCGTGGCGACTTCGCGCGACGCGCATTCCGCCAGACCTCCCTCATCGTCGATCCAACAGACGGCAGGACGCCCGCGTTTACGGCGGACGCGCAGAAGCGCCGCGCCCCGCGCGATCAGGGCACGTTTGGCGACGGTCCGTTCAACTCGACTGAGGACTTCACGCTCTACGACCGCTGCATCACCCGCGGCATCGTCGGATCGGTGATGCGCGTCATTTACGGGAACGGCAACCGCATCGTCCAGGCGCCGGGCATGGTCGCGATCAGTTACGAGATGATTCACGACACCCGCTTCTTCTACACCGATGGCCGGCCACACGTGTCCCCCAGCATCAAGCAGTACCTCGGTGATTCGCGGGCGCACTGGGAGGGCGAGG
>DATCXH010000043.1:0-4426 GCA_036565925.1 Vicinamibacterales bacterium | reverse complement strand
CGCTCGATCGCAAGGTCAACATTCTCGTCCTCGACACCGAGGTGTATTCAAACACCGGCGGCCAGCAGTCGAAGGCCACGCCAATCGGAGCGACGGCGAAGTTCGCGGCGCTCGGCAAGGCGCAAGGCAAGAAAGATCTCGGTCTCATGGCGATGACCTACGGCAATGTGTACGTCGCACGCGTCGCGCTCGGCGCCAAGGACGCCCACACACTCAAGGTGCTGCAGGAAGCGGAAGCGTTCCCGGGACCGTCGCTCGTCATCGCGTTCGCGCACTGCATCGCACACGGCTACGATCTCGCGGAGAGCATCGAACATCAGAAGGCGGCCGTGGACACCGGTTACTGGCCTCTCTATCGCTACGACCCACGTCGTGCGTCACAGGGGCTTCCGCCGTTGCAGCTCGACTCGGGACCCGGGAAAGCCGACATTGCGGCCTATATGCAGTCGGAGGGTCGGTTCCGCGTCATTCAGCAGAACGCACCCGAACGTTTCGCGCAGCTAACCGATCAGGCGCGTCACGATCAAGTCGTACGCCGCGCTCTGTACGAAAGACTGAGTACGCAGCTCCCGGACGCAAAGAGCGGGACAGAGGGCTAAAGCCTGATCCAGAATGTCCCTCGCACTCATCACACCCTTAGGAGAGACTGATGAAAAGATCGGCTTTGTTGATGACCGGCGCGGCGGCGCTGCTGATCGGAATGGCAGCGGGCGTGCTGATGGCGCAAGCGCCCGCGGCACCGGCAGGACCGCAGCCCTTCTCCGTCGGCAATGCGCTTGGCATGCCTATCAACCCGGCACCCGACGGCAAGTTCGACCCGATGTCGAAGAACGTGAAGGTCTACGGTGCCATCTATTCGGCTGAGAGCTGCTCGTATGACCCGGTACGGCGCGTCATCGTCGTGCCGAACCGCGGTGTCGGGCAGAACGTGCAGACCAACAACGCGTGGATCTCGTTCATCAATCACGACGGCTCGGTCCACACCGCACGCTGGGTCGGTATTCAGAACCCAGGAGACCAGCGCAACAACATGAAACCGGCGTTAGTCCTGAACGAGCCGCTGGGGAGCGACATCGTGAACGGCATTCTGTACCTCGCCGATCGCGACGGTGGCACCAGTCCCACCGATCCGGCCGTCTCGGTGATCCGGAAGTTCGATATGAAAACCGGCATGCCGGCCGGCGAAATCAAGACCGAGAAATCAACCGGCTTCAACGACATCGAAGTCGCGAACGACGGCACGATTTACGCCACACAGACTGGCGCAGGCGGGCAGAACCCTGATGCGACGACGTGGCAAGTGTGGAAGATCACGCCGAGCGGCACCCAGTCGATCTTCGTTCAGGGCGCACCGCTGCGGCAGCCCAACGGCATCGCTTTCGACGAGAAGGGCAACATCGTCGTCATCAACATCGGAAACAACGAGGTGCTGACGTTCGGTCAGGACGGCAAACTCCTGAAGACCGAGATGGCCGCACAGGCGGGCAACGATGGACTGGTGATCATGAAGGACGGCACCAAGTACGTCAGCAGCGTCGTGAACGGCGGCGTCTCGCGAATCCGTCCCGGCAAACCCGCCGAGCTCATCGCGCAGAACATCCCGAACCCGGCGTCTATGTGCTATGACGAGGGCGCGAATCAGTTGGTGATTCCGATGAACGCCAACAACGGGCTGGCGTTCATTCCTTTGAAATAACTCCCAACTACCAACTACCGACGCCCAACCATTCCCAATCCCAATTCCCAATTGAACGTGAGTGGGAGTTGGAGGTTGGGCGTGGTTGGTCGTTGGCAGTTGACGGTTGGGAGTTACGCAGCCCGGGAAGAATCACGGGTCTGGAGATACCTCAACAGAGCGAGCAAGGCAATTTCGTCAGCCCGCAGTCCCGCGATCTTCGCCGACGCTCTCGGCTTCCTGCTAAAGACAATTGCCATCGCGCCGTCACGGTATGAGTCCACCACGCCTGGGTGCACGTACGATTTGCGGCAGACGGTAGGCGTATTCCCCAGCAATCCGGCGACCGCTTCGATCGCGACGTTCACGCAGCGCTCGGTCTCGCGCTTGGTTCCAGGCAGCGGCACGTCGCGGAGTGCGCTCGCAGCCAGCACTGTGCCCGACCACGTGCGGAAGTCCTTTGCCGTGAAGTCCTGGCCGGTGATTTCTTTCAAGTAGCCGTTGATATCACCTGAATCCACGACCTGCGCTTCGCCGGCCTCGTCGATGTACTGAAACAACTCCTGACCCGGAAGGTCACGGCACTGCTTGACGACACGGGCAAGGCGGCGGTCGTTGACGCTCACCGAGTGCCGCACGCCGCTCTTGCCCCGGAACTGGAACCGTAGCGTGCCACCTTCGACGCGCACATGACGCGAGCGCAGCGTGGTCAGACCAAATGACTGATTGTGTCGCGCGTACTCCTCGTTGCCGACGCGAATCAGGCTCTTCTCGAGGAGCTGCACGATCGTCGCAAGGACTTTGGTGCGCGGCAAACCGGGCTGCTCGAGATCCGCATTCGTGCGACGACGAATCAACGGCAGCACGTCGGCGAACGCCTGCAGGCGATCGAACTTCGTCTCATCGCGATGGGCGCGCCACGCCGCGTGATAGCGGTACTGCTTGCGGCCCTTCGCATCACGGCCAGTCGCCTGAATGTGTCCGCGCTGGTCGGGACAGATCCACACATTCGTCCATGCTGGAGGTACGGCGAGCGCACGAATGCGATCGAGCACGATCCTGCTGCGAATGATCTTCCCGTCGGCGGCCGCGTACACGAAGGCATCTCCACGTCGACGACGTTCGATGCCAGGCTGGTCATCGCGCACATAACGCAGTCCAGCCGTCGCGGCTGCGGTAAGCGGACAGGTACCCAGCGGACGTTTCGTCCGTTGTCTACGTGACCGTCGGAAGGAGCGAACCCGGCCCACGAAGAGCCGGACTGTGCAAAAGGTTCGCCGTCCAAAATCCGCACAGCTTTTCGCAGCTAGGCGCTATCATCAGCGTCGGAATTCTGACGGCGGACCGGACATTCTGGAGAACGTGATGACCAAGACGTGGGTCGCGGGCGTGCTCGCTCTTGCAGTGGGATGCACAGCGGCAATCGGCACTCTCTCGCGCGCGGAAGCACAGGGCGGACGCGCTGGCGGTGCGCGCGGTGCGGGTCCCGCGGCGCCAGTGGGCGGCCCAGGAAAGATCGAACGGATCACCGTTCACGGCGCATCGCTCGAGGGCAATCTCGAAGGCGACTCACCCGATCGCGATGCCACGGTGTATCTGCCCCCGGGGTATGCGGATCAGAACCGTCGCTTCCCTGTCGTCTATCTGTTGCATGGGTACGGCGGACGCGAGGACACGTTCACGTCTCGTCTCGCAAGCCTTCAAGAGAGCGGCGATCGGCTGGCGATCGCGCAAGGCTTCAGCAGCGCGATCGTCGTCACGCCGAGCGCGTACACGCTGCACAAGGGCAGCATGTATTCGAACTCGCCGACCACCGGCGACTGGGAGCGCTTCATCGCCGAGGATCTCGTCGCGTATATGGACAAGAACTACCGCACGCTGCCGAGTCGTTTGAGTCGCGGGCTCGCTGGCCACTCGATGGGCGGCTACGGCGCGCTGAAGATCGGCATGAAGCGGCCGGATGTGTTCGGCGCGCTGTACATCATGAGCGCGTGCTGTCTCGCGGCGAATCGTAATCCGCGGCCCGAGTCGATGACGGCGGTCGAAGCGATCAAGACGCGCGAGCAGGCCGAAGAGGCGGCCAAGGCACCAGGCTTCGGTCCGTCAACGACGCTGGCCTCAGCAGCCGCGTGGTCTCCCAATCCGAAGAACCCGCCGCTCTTTCTCGATCTCCCCGTGAAGGACGGCAAGGTGCGCCCCGATGTCATCGCCAAATGGGTGGCGAACTCACCGCTCGAGATGCTCGAACAGCACGTGGCAAATCTCGGCAAGTACTACTCGATTGGCATCGAGATCGGGACGAAGGATACGCTGCTCGCGTCGAACCAGCAACTGCATGCGGCGCTGACGAAGCTGCGAGTGCCGCATTACTACGAGGAGTATGACGGCGATCACACGAACAAGGTCCGCGAGCGAATCGAGCAGAACGTGCTGCCGTTCTTCGCGAGGAACCTGGTGGCGCCAGCGAATCCGACCAACCCGCAGATTCAGCCGTAATGAAGTGGCGTGACTCCAGGGCTCTCCACGTCCGAGATTCTGGCAGGAGATTCCGGCGATTGACGCGCACGTAATCGTTCGGCGCGTGATGTCTGTTCCTCGTGGCGGGGGTTACTGCGCGGTCACAACGATGGCACTGCAGGATCGACCGCTGCTGCGCCTGTAGGCATGCGGAATGGTTGCATCGAAATACAGAGAGTCGCCCGCTTCGAGCGCATGCTCCTCGCCGCCCACGTGCACGCTGAGCGTGCCCTG
>DATCXH010000814.1:0-2015 GCA_036565925.1 Vicinamibacterales bacterium | reverse complement strand
AGGTCGTCGGCGGCTGGCCGGGCGCCACGCTCGTTCCCCCTGTGTCGGTGAAGTTGGATACCGAAGCGCCGCTGGCGGCGCCGCCAGCGCGTACTGCGCCCCCGCCGCGTGTCGGCGGGAAGGAGAAGGGCCGGAATGCCTCCAAGTCAGATGTCGCTGGCAGCTGGTGGACCGCGCGAGCGACCACCGGCGAGGTGCGTCCTGGATTTTCGAAGGAAGAGATTCTGCGGCGGCCAGAAGCCGACCCGCGCGCGGCAGATGGCCTGTTCTCCAGACTCATCGGGCTGCTCCAGGCGTTAACACCCGAGGGGCCAGTCCTTTTGGACCGCTCGAACGTCAAGTAAAATACTGATCGCTAAGGAATTGTTATGTTGAAGCAGTTGGTCGTCGCCGCATCCGTGGCCGCCGTGGTTGCCACGATTCCGCTCCAAGCGGAAATCGTGGAACAGGTCGTGGTGAAGGTGAACGGCGAGATCATCACCAAAACCGAGTTCGAAGCGCGTCAAGTGGCCGAGCTCCGCAATCGCCCCGAACTGGCGAAGGCATCCGCGGGAAACGCCGAGTTCGTTCGCGCTGTCGCGCAGATTACGCCTGATCTCATCTTGAATGCTGTCGACGAGCTCCTGTTGGTCCAGCGCGGCCGTGAGTCCGGTTACGCACTCGGTGACCAGCAGTTCGCCACCATCGTGGAGAACATCAGGAAGTCGAACAACCTCGAGGACGAGGCGCGCTTCAAAGAGGCGCTGAAGCAGGAAGGCCTGACGATGGACGACCTGCGACGCAACCTTGAACGGCAGATGCTCGTGCAGCAGGTCACGCGCGTCGAGATCATGGAAAAGATCAGCATTAACGACGAAGAGGCGCGCGCCTATTACGAGCAGCACCGCAACGAATTCACGTCGCCGACTGAAGTTACTCTCCGGGAAATTCTGATCGAGGTGCCGACATCCGATCGCGGCGTGAACGTCGCCGACGATGATGCCGCGCGAGAGAAGGCTGAGGATGTGCGCAAGCGACTCGTCGCGGGCGAGCCGTTCGCGCGTTTAGCCGGCGAGGTCTCCGCTGCTTCGTCCAAGGCCAACGGCGGTCTCATCGGACCGATTCACTCCGATGAACTAGCGCCGCAGCTGCGCGACATGCTGGCCGCTCTGAATGTTGGCGACATCACCGGCGTGCTTCGCACTCAGCGCGGCTACCAGATCCTCAAACTTGAATCGCGGACCGACTCGAAGGTGAAGAGCTTCGAGGAGGCTCGCGGCGAGATCGGGAACCGGATTGGCGATCAGAAGATGCGCGGCGAGCGCGAAAAGTATCTCGACAAGTTACGCGAGCAGGCCACCATCACGTGGCGCAACGACGAGCTCAAGAAAGCGTACGAGACTGCGCTGGATCGTCGTCGGCAAGCGGCGGCGGCGAACGCTCAGGCGTCATCGGCAAATTGAGGTACGAGGGCATGCGCGGATAGCTGGATGACCGAGAGCTGGTTTGCGTTGTGGACACGTTCGCGCCACGAGCAGGTGGTGCGGGAACAGCTCGAACAGAAACACATCGAGGCCTTCCTCCCGACCGTTACGCGCTGGAGCCGCTGGAAAGATCGCAAGAAGAAGATCGACTGGCCGCTCTTTCCCGGTTATTGTTTCGCGCGCTTCAATCCCCACGAGCGGCTGCCGGTCCTGAAATGTACCGGTGTTGTGAACATCATCTCGTTCGAAGGCGAGCCGGCGCCAATTCCTGAGCGGGAGATTGACGGCATCAGGCGGCTCGTCGAGAGCGACCTCGCCTACGATCCCTGTCCATTGATTCGCGAAGGTATGGTGGTGGAAGTCGTTCACGGCCCGTTGACGGGCGTGATCGGCCGGCTGGTGCGGAAGAGCGAAAAAGCGCGCCTGGTATTATCCGTCGATCTGATTGGGCAGGCGGTCAGCGTCGAAGTTGACGCAGCCGATGTCCGCCCGTATTGATCGCGTATGAAGATTGGCTCCGTGGAGCTGACCTCGCCGTTTGTTGTGGCCCCG
>DATCXH010000902.1:0-3460 GCA_036565925.1 Vicinamibacterales bacterium | reverse complement strand
GTCAGCTTTCGCGGCGGCACGGTAGACATCGGCGACACGAGCGCATCGAGCCGCTGTTCCTGCATGCATTGCAGCAGAATGCTCTGCAGCGCGAAGCGGCCCTGCAGCCGCGCTGAGGTATCAAGTGTTGTGGCGCGTTCGGCCTGTTCGCGCGCCTGCTTGCGATTCGGGAAATTCGGGTCTTCGTAGAATCGAGCCTTGTTGATCAGATCTGCGTTGGTCTTGATGTTGGCGTCGCCGCGCTCGCGCAGATACCGATTGAGCATGTACTTGCCTTCGCCAGCAGGACCCAATCCCCCGCCGTTCAATGTGCGCAGCGAGAGCTGCGGCGGCACTCTCGACGGATCCTGCTGCAACTGCAGCAGCGCCGCGATCTGATCGTTGCCGGCCGACGCCTCCGTTGGGAACAGCTGCGGGAACTGCCGCGCGAATGCCGCATTTAGCAGTTCAGGTGCATAGCGGCCGATGCACCGAGTGAACAGCTCGCCTTCGGCGCCGGGATCGACGATGACCGCACCCAGCGAGCGCAGGTCGGCGATCGCACGATCGACCAGCGCGATGCTTTCTTCGTCGGCTTTGGTGAGCAGCGACGGACGCATGTATTCGCGGAGGACGCCGATGCGCACACCATCCAAACGCCGGGCACGCGCAAAGCTCGCGTAGGGCTGCGCGGGCTTGCGGTTCACGCTGAACACCGTCAGCTCGTCTTTCGGGTCGTAGCCAGCGTAGGCGTCGAGGATCTTCGCCGTGTCCTCCACGGTTCGACAGATGGGACCGACTCGCATCACGAGGCCGGCCCCCATCATGCCGTCGCGGCTCACGAGCTCTTGCGTCGGGGCAAGGCCAACGGTGCTGTTCACCGAGGCGGGCCAACGCACCGACACCACTGTTTCTTCCGCGATGCCGCACGTGACGAGGTTCGCAGCGACGGCGGATGCAGAGCCCGCGCTCGACATGCCTGGCTCGCGTTCGGTGTCGTACGGATTGCAGAAGGTGCCGCCGAAGGAGCTGCGCGCACCGTCTACCGCGTACTCGGCCAGGTTGGCTTTCGCGAGAATGATGGCGCCCGCGTCGCGCAACCGCTTCACGAACGTCGCATCGTCTGGTGGCCGATCGTTGGCGTAGTCGGCATCGGCGCCGGATGTCGTCCGCATGTCGAAGGTGTCGTACTGATCTTTGATGGCCAGCACGACGCCGTGAAGCGGACCGACGAGACGGCCCGTGCGCGCGAACTGCTGATCCTGAGCCGCCGCCGTCTCGAGCGCGTCTGGCATGTTGGCAGCGGCGTCTGTCTTGTCGGTGAGACTGCGTGCCTTGCGATCGTCGAACTTCCATGCGGCGCGAGCGGCCGGACGAAGGTTGAGAGTCGACAGCGCGTTGATCTGTCGCGCGTGAGCTTTCGTCGTGATCGGCCCGAGAATACCCTGCGGCTCGTTGACGCACGTGCCGTTGTACGCCTGAATGCGTTTCAGATACGCGTCGACGAGGCCACGCGTGGTGATCTGTTTCGAGAGAATCGCCTGCTGGATCTGCGCGATGGTGGCTTCCTGAATTTCGAAGCCTGCGGCGCGCCGCTGCGAGAGCACCGGCACCGCGCTGAGCAACACTGCGATCGTCAACGCTACGCCTATGAGAGATCGTTGGTTCATTGATTGGACTTATACGCTTTGGACGTGAGTCCGGTCAACGCTCGCGGAGACGGCAGAGGACGCGGAGCAACGCCAATCGCACCTTGCTATGCTGGCCCGATGGCAACACGAATTGGATTCATCGGACTGGGAACCATGGGATCACCGATGGCCCGAAGACTCTTGAACGCCGGCTATTCGGTGACGGTCTGGGCGCGACGGCGCGAGGCGATCACTTCACTGGTCGCAGCGGGCACGAGTGCTGGTGATTCACCGGCTGATGTCGCCTCGAACGCCGACGTCGTGATGACAATGGTCACTGATACAAAGGCCGTCGAAGAAGTGGTCCTTGGCGAACGTGGCATTGTCCACGGTGCACGCCCCGGATCCCTGGTCGTGGACCACAGCACGATTGCGCCCGACGGGGCACGGCGGATCGCGAACGCATTGACGGCGCAGGGCGTCGAGATGCTCGATGCGCCAGTCTCAGGTGGCAGCGCAGCTGCGGAAGCCGGCACGCTGGCGGTAATGATTGGCGGCTCGGCAGGCGCCGTCGAACGTGTCACTCCCCTGCTGTCCTCCTACGCAAAGACGATCGTGCACGTCGGCGCGACTGGAGCCGGCCAGGTGGCCAAAGCCTGCAACCAGATCTGCACGATCGTGAATCAGCTGGGGGCTGCAGAAGCCATGCTGCTGGCCGAACGTGCCGGTGTCGATCCGCGTGCGGTCAAGGACGTGCTGATGGGCGGCTTCGCCGCGAGTCGCATGCTCGATTTGCAGGCCCCGAAGATGATCGCCCGCGATTTCCAGGGTCGCATCGAGTCCCGGCTTCACCACAAGGACATTCATATCGTTCTCGATCTGGCACGCGCGTTCGGCATCGAGCTTCCGGCCAGCGCCGCGGCGGCCGACGTTCTCGATCGACTGCAGCAGCGCGGCGGTGCTCGTCAAGATTCGGCGGCGATCTTCAGCGTCCTGGAATCGAGATAACGGAGTTGACGCCCTCCGCTGACGCTGGCGACCCGGATAGGTGATTGACGACCGATTCTGGTCCGGCACACCATCGGCTGTTCAGGAGGAACGATGATTCGCGTCACGAGACATGTGCTCGGTGTGGTCGTGCTGTGCGGCGGTTTCTTGTTGTGGAACGCCAGTGCACATGGACAGACATCGGCACCAGCGGCAGAAAACGGCAAAGGCGCGGTCATCGGCACCGGCACGTTCACCGCCTTCGTCGAGAACATGGACCGCTCCCTCGCGTTCTTCCATGACGTGTTCGGCATGGAGGTTCCGCCACTGCCGGAGTCCGGGGCGAGACCCTATAACAGGGCCAATCCGCAGTTGTTCGCGATGTTCGATATCCCAGGTGCGCGTGAACGGCACCAATCGGCGCGCGCAGCGGGGACGCGATTGAGCGTCGAGCTGATGGAGATCCAGGACGTCGCTCACAACACTCTGCCACTGCGGATCCAGGATCCAGGTATGGCAACGCTGGTTCTGATCGTTCGCGATATCGACGACATGCTAGCGCGCCTGACGCAGGCTGACGTCATCACGCCGGGCCGAAAGCCAGTGGCCTTCGCCGACGGCACACGCGCGCTGCTCATTTCCGATGTGGACAAGCGCTTCATCGAGATCAGACAGCAAGCCACGATTCCCGCCCCGGCGTCCGCCAACGGCATCGTGGACTTGCGGCTGTCGATTGCCGTCAACGACATGGGCCGCACGACGCGCTTCTATCGCGACGTACTGGGATTCACCGTCGAGGGCGAGACGGCGTTTACGGCTGATGCCGGACTACGTGCGCTCACCGGGCTCTCGAAAGCCAAGGT
>DATCXH010000933.1:0-4091 GCA_036565925.1 Vicinamibacterales bacterium | reverse complement strand
CCGTTGGCGCCGGCCCAAGCGGCGCGCGCAGGCATGCGAGTACGCACGATCGCGCGTCTTGCGCAACGCGTTTCATCGGATGCCCTGGCCACCGCACTGGACGAGATCAGCGGCACGGCAACACCGTCGGCACGCGTAACCGTCACACCCGTCGCAGCGGCCATCGTCGGGGGTTCGGCACGTGCGCTCAGCCTCCTCGCCGGCGCGGCCGCACTGGCGATGTTCATCGCATTCATCAACGTGGCCGGTCTCCTGATCGTGCGGTCCATCGATCGCGCGCGCGAGCTGGCTGTGCGTAGTGCTCTCGGCGCTCCTCGCTTCGATGTCGCGCGTCAACTCGCGCTGGAAGCGATCGCCATCGTCACGGCTGGAACCGCGATCGGCATCCTGCTCGCCCTTTGGCTGACGCCGCAAGCCGGACGTCTCGCGCTCGAGCAGTTCGGGCGGCTCGGCGTTCGCGAAATCACCACCAGCTGGCGTGTGATCGCGGCACTGTCGGTGCTGGCAGCGGTGTGTGCGTGTATCTGCGGTGTCATCCCGGCTATTGTTGCCTCTCGCCGAAACATCGTCGACATCCTGCGTCGCGGCGCAACCGCGGCACCGCGCGAGCGCTGGCTACGCCGAGGCTTCGTTACCGCGGTCGTCTCTCTGGCGTTCGTCCTGATCGTGTCGGTATCGCTACTGGGCCGCAGCCTGCTGACGACACTCGCGATCGATCCGGGATTCGAGCCCGATGGCGTGGTGATTGGAGCCGTCGCGCTTCCCACGGCGAGATACCCGACCGTCGATCACATGGTGTCGTTCTACTCCACGCTCGAGAGCGAGCTGACGCAGCGCCTTGGCACACGCGCTGTGGGCTTCATCAACGAGCTGCCGTTGGGCAACGATCGCGGCCGCGGCCTCGTCTCCGTGCGGCCGGCCGATCCGGCGCGCGAAGCGGTGATTCGCGTGGCGAGCACGTCGTACTTCGACGTGATGCGCATTCCACTCGTCACTGGACGGGCATTCGAGCGAGGCGACGACGCCACCGCGCCACCGCGCGTCGTCCTCAGCGAATCGCTTGCAGCGAGACTCTTTCCGCGTGAGTCTCCGATCGGCCGCCAGATCCAGCTGGCCGGGCGCGCGCAGCCGGCAGAGGTGATCGGCGTCGTCGGCGACGTCAAGCACCGATCGCTCGACGAGCCGGTACTACCCACGGTGTATCTCTCGCAGTGGCAGGTCCCCTCTCGGGGAAACATTCTCGTCTTCCGCACGATGCGGCCGGAGAGCGACACGATTGCGATCGTTCGCGAACACGTCGCACGCCTCGATGGCGATCTGCCGGTCTATGGCCGCGGGTCCTTGACCGGCATGGTGGCGCGATCGCCTGGCGTGCCGCCGCGGCGCGTGCTGACCGCCGCATTCCTGGGATTTGCGCTGCTGGCAGTGGTGCTTGGCGCGATCGGTCTGTTCGGCGTGGTGGCGCATGAGGTCGCAGCGCGACGCGCGGAGCTCGCGCTGCGCATCGCGCTCGGCGCCAACTCAACGCGCATTCTCATATCAACTCTGGGTCACGGTCTGTCGATGGTTGGGTCGGCCCTCGTGATTGGCGGTGTGCTCTCGTTCTGGGCGTCGCGCGTGCTGGCCGGTGTCACGAACACGTCAGGCCACATTGATGCGGTGAGCGTCGTCGCCGCGTCGGCGGTTTTGCTGTTCGCCGGCGTTTGTGCGGTGTTGCCTGCTGCTCGTCGCGCTGCACACACCGATCCGCTGGCGCTGCTGCGCAACGACTAGCAGGCCCGTCCGCTTAGTTGGCGGTTTCTCCAGTAACGTGTTGGTGCCCCTCGCTCTGAACCAGATTCAATAGCTTTCCCAGCTTTTCGAGGTCCGGCGGTTTCACCAGATGATGATCGAATCCGGCGCGCTCCGCGCGACGCACATCCTCTTCCTGCCCCCATCCGGTCAATGCGATCAGGCGGATGCTCTTGCCGCGGCGTGCTCTGATTCTGCGCGCCACCTCGTAGCCATCCATGAACGGCATGCCGATATCCAGGAGGATGACGTCGGGACCGAATTCGTCGATGGTGGCCAGCGCTTCGAGGCCGCTGTGGACCGTGCGCACCGTCGCGTGCAGCGACGTCAGGAGCATGCCGAGCATTTCGCCTGCGTCGTGGTTATCGTCCACGACGAGCACGCGACAGTTCGGGAACGTACCCAGCACACTCGGCGATTCGAGGGACGGCCGCTGATCGAGAACCAGCGGCAGACGCACCTCAAACGTCGTCCCACGGCCAATCCCGTCGCTTCGCGCCATCACCGACCCGCGGTGCACTTTCACCAGACTGCGGACCAGCGTCAAGCCGATCCCCAGACCGCCTTGCGTTCTGCGGTCCGAGCGATTGACCTGGGTAAACATGTCGAACACGGATGACAAGTGCTCAGGCGCAATCCCGATTCCGTCGTCACGAACTCTGACGACGGCATTGCTGCCCTCACAATCGACGTCGACCCAGATGTGACCACCGACATCGGTGTACTTGGCAGCGTTGTTGATCAAGTTGGCGAAGACCTGCGTCAAGCGGACAGAGTCGCCCTCGACGATCGGCGACTCGTCAGGCGCGTTGACGATCAGCTCGTGGCGTCCACTCTCGACGAACGGCCTGCTGCTTTCAATCGCGGCGCTGACGATCGCCGACAGATCGAGCGGCTCCATGGTGACGTCGATCACGCCGCGCGTGATACGTGAGATCTCGAGCAGATCGTCGACGAGTCGCACCAGGAAATGAATCTGGCGCTCCATCACCTCGACAGATTTCGCGACGACCCGCTTCGAGCCGCCGCTGTGCTTGAGAAGGTGCAGGCTGGTGAGCAGTGGCGACAGCGGGTTTCGCAGCTCGTGTCCGAGGGTGGCCAGAAATTCGTCTTTTCGGCGATCCGCCTCGCGCAGCGTCTCGACCACCTTGGCACGCTCGGTCAGGTGCGCGCGAATCTGATACTGCCGCTCCCGCGCGCGCAGCCCCGTTCGCACCGCGCTGACCAACGTCGCTACGTGCAGCGGGCGTTCGAGTAGCGTCACGTTGCTCAATACGCGCACGGCATGGGCCGCGTACGCAGAGTCCGCTCCCGGACGCGTCATCACGAGAATCGGCAAGTCCGACCACGGTGGCTGCTCGGCGAGCACGCGGAGCAAATCGACTTCCGCGCCAGCGATCGCCTCCTCAGGAAGCAGGAGCACACCCACACCGCGACTCAGCTCACGCACCGTGGCCAGCATCGAATGGACGGTGTCGCAGGCGATGCCCGCGTTGGCCAGCAGCTGACACGTGACGGTGCCGTCGCGGGGAGTTGGCGGCAGCAACAGCACGCGTCGGTCGCGAACCGCCTGGGCGTGATCAGTCACGTGGCGACCTCGGATGCATGTCCTTGCCGTCGCCCTCATAGACGGGGACGCCGGTAAGCACGCCCCGGAACTCGCGCAGCTCCGCCCCGACGAAGATCCGCCCGTTGTCGAAGCCGAACTCGCGAATGGTGCGTTCGTGCTTGCTGCCACGCTTCTTCATGACCGAAAGCGCCTGCCGGACTTCCCCGCGGGCCTCGAAGTAACGCAACAGCACGACGGCGTCGGCGAGATAGCTCGCATCGACCGGTGCCGCCATGCTGGCCCCAATCAGTCCCGAGTGAGCCGCCACGAGGATCGTCGCGACATTGCGCTGACCCAGATAGGTCAGAAGCTCGTGCAACTGCACCGACAGGAAGTGCTCCTCCGGCATGGCGTTGAGGTAGCCATTCAAACTGTCAATGACAACGATTTTCACCTGATCGTGTTCGACGGCGAGGCGAATGGCATGAATGAGCTCTCCAGGCGAGAGCTCGGCGGGATCAACCTGACGGACGCTGACCAGTCCCTTCTCCATTGCTCCCGCGAGGTCGATGTTGAGCTCGGCCGCCCGACTCGTCAAGGTCGCCGGGCTTTCATCGAACACGTACATCGCGGCTCGATCCCCGCGCCCCGCCGCTGCGGCAGCAAACTGCGTCGCAAGCGTTGATTTGCCAGTCCCCGCCGCGCCGACGATCAACGTGCTGGTGCCTTGCTCGAGGCCGCCGCCGAGCAG
>DATCXH010000558.1:0-2278 GCA_036565925.1 Vicinamibacterales bacterium | reverse complement strand
CGTCATCGGACCTTCGTCGCTACCGTCGCGAGTTTGTAGTCGTAGTAATCGACCGCGTACCGTCCATCGATTTCGCCGGTCGCGACCGTGACATTGATGGCGATGCGCAGTGACCGTGGCAGCCACACTGACGGAAACGGTTGTCCCATTTCCATCGCGGCGTTCATGCCATCCAGATGCACGAACCATCGCCCGGGCAGGAAGTCGAGATCGATGTTCTCGAAGTCGTACTTGAGGATTTGATGCTCGGCGGGATCGACCCAGAGCGTGACGAGCGCGCTCTTGTTCATCTTGCTTTGGATTTCGCTGTCGCGCTTGCGCAGCTCTTTGTTTGGACGCGTGCGGCCCTCGCTGAACAGCTTCGTCGGGTAGTACTCGATCTTCAGAACGTCGCGGCCTTCGAACTTGTCTCGGCCGGCCAGGGCATAGTGGCCAGGATCGAATTTGAATCGGAGGAAATAGGCGGCTGACACGAAGCCGGGCTCGAGCGCCTGGCGGACGCCGTCCTCGGTAAGGGGCACAGCGCCCGCATTCTCCTGCTCAGGCGTCTCGCGTTTTTCGCGCTCGGCCCGTCGCTTTTCACGCTGGTCCTCCATCTTGATCCAGAGCGCTTCCGCTTTGCGTCGGTCCTCCTCGCCGATCGTCACGCCATTGATGCGCAATGGGCTCTTGATGAACCTGCCGTCGCGCGGAAACCACGTGGACTCACGCCGCACGCCATACAACGGCGTGGCGCCCGGGCCAATCAACTGGACCGTCTCCCGTTCTTCGAGGACGTACTGCTGCAGCTTCGTCCAATTGTCGTCGCGGCGCTCGAGCACGCGTGACATGAAGGCATCAAGGTCCGTCGCGGGAGCCTGCGCTTCGATTTGAGCGTGCGAGATAACGGATGCCGTTATCAGGCCGGCAGCGAGAACAAGTGAGAGGACAGCTGGCTTCATTGCGATCCTGGCTGGTGCAAAGACGAGACCCGCATGAGCCGGGTTTCGTTCGTGTAAACCATAGATCCTAAAGCCCCGCGAGCGTCCGTGCCGCGCTCGTGATGGGAGTACAATCAAGTCAACATCTTGCGCCTGCCCTAAAACAAAGGCGCAATATGTTGTGGTTTTGATGCTTGACAAAGCGGGAAACCGGGCGCACTATTGCCGGGCGCTGAGCGAGAAGGAAAGGCCCGATGCTCCCAGCGTCAGGCCGACCGAGGAAGCCTACAGGACGCCCGCAGCGCACACCACTGGACAAGATTTCGGACGCCACCGACGGGGGTAGGTGCGTCCCTGAGACCGATTCGGAGGAGCACGATGGAAAGAGGCCCTGCCCGCGAAGCAGCCGCTGCTGGTCAGTCAGCGCAGACCAGCGCCACGACGCCGGCCGACCCCTCAACCCGTACCCGAAAGGGTGCTGAGCAGAGGAATACCGAGTCGCCTGGTCTGGAATTCCCACGCTTTTTTACATTACCTGGCGTCGACCCGTTCGATGAGGTTGAGTGGGAGATCCGTGCGGCGGTTATTGGCAACGAGAAGGGCAAGGTCGTTTTCGAGCAGCGTGACGTCGAGATCCCGAAGTTCTGGTCGCAGCAGGCGACCAACATCGTGGTCTCGAAATATTTCCGCGGTCAGTTGGGCACGCCGGAGCGTGAGCGTAGCGTCAAGCAGTTGATCGGCCGCGTCGTTGACACGATCACCGGCTGGGCCAGGGCCCAGAAGTACTTCGCCAGTGAAGATGCGCTGATGTCGTTCAGCCACGAGCTGAAGCACCTGCTCGTCTATCAGAAGGCGGCGTTCAATAGTCCGGTGTGGTTCAACTGCGGCTTCGAAGCGGCACCGCAGTGCTCGGCCTGCTTCATCAACTCGGTGAAAGACACGATGGACTCGATCCTGACGCTGGCCAGGACCGAGGGCATGCTGTTTAAGTTCGGTTCGGGCACCGGCAGCAACCTCTCGGCGATCCGTTCGTCGAAGGAACTGCTCGCCGGCGGCGGCACGGCGTCGGGGCCGGTGTCGTTCATGAAGGGGTTCGATGCCTTCGCCGGCGTCATCAAGTCGGGCGGCAAGACGCGCCGCGCCGCGAAGATGGTCATCCTCAACGCGGAGCACCCGGACATCGTCGAGTTCATCAACTGCAAGGTCGAGGAAGAGAAGAAGGCGTGGGCGCTCATCGATGCCGGCTACGACGGCTCGTTCACGGGACCCGCGTATTCATCTGTTTTCTTCCAGAACTCCAACAACAGCGTGCGCGTCACCGACGACTTCATGCGGGCGACGCTCGACGATGGGGCCTG
>DATCXH010001067.1:0-4054 GCA_036565925.1 Vicinamibacterales bacterium | reverse complement strand
CCGCTGGTCGTTCATTGGCAAGTGCAGCCCCGTCCATTTCTTCTGGGGGAGTTTCGATCTTGCCGTCACGCGTTTTTCAGGACGGCCGGCGCCACCACGAGAAGGCCCGGCGTTCATGCGCGACGCGTACTCACACGAAGTAATCAGCCATGGCTTCTGGCCCGGGAATGCATCGTTTCCCGAGGCCGCGCTCTACGCGTACGCGGTACCAGAACCGGCAGGTCTGAAGACGGCAGCCGTGCAACCCGAAGGCGCGTACTATCATCCTGAACTGAACGAATTCATTCTTCCCTACGACCTCGTCCGGCGATCGCCCTCTCCTGAGGCTGCCATAACCGCGTTTGTCCACAGCACCTACGAACGCGCAGCGACATTGGGCGGATGGGACCGGGCGTCGCTCGAAAGGGCCTGACAGGTGGCGAATATCATCGGGGTCTGCGGAAGTCTCCGTCGCGGATCGTTCAATCTCATGCTCGGCGCGACGTTGCTCTCGCAGGCGGCCTGGTTACCGGTGGTGCGAACGCTCGGTCTGCGGCCACGCTTTGCTGCCTTTGCGGACAGTCAGCGCGGCTGACACCGCCGTTGGTCACCGGACGATCTTTCGGACGTCCCGTCTGTTCAAGCTCGCGTCAGCAGGGCACCCAACGCCATCAGGGCGACGCCCCCCCCGGCCTTCCACGTCACAGGCTCGCGCAGCCACAGCGCCGCGAGCACGATCGTAAATGGCAGACTGAGCTTGTCGATCGGTGCCACCCACGATGCCGGCGCCAACTGCAGCGCGCGAAAGTACGCGAGCCACGACACTCCGGTTGCCAGACCCGACAGCATCAGGAACGTCAGCGCCCGGCGTGATACCTCAGGGAGGACACGCTGCTCACCCAGTCCGATCACCATCGCCCACGCAAACACCACGACAACGACCGTGCGGATAGCTGTTGCCAGCGTTGGAGGCACGCCCTCCACGCCAAGTTTTGCCAGGATTGCCGTGATCGCTGCAGCGACGGCTGACGTCAGCGCGTAGCCAAGCCAGGTCATGCCTCATCCTCCGACTCTCGTCGACATCATCGATCAACGTGAGGCTCTGGAACAGCAGTGATCGATGTGGGAGAACCGCGATTCACCGCGATCGAGGCCCGACTCGCGAGCGTCGGGCCCCGGCAGTCAGCGGTGGTCGGAGACGGCGCCGCGAATCGCCGGCTCCAGGAATTCGTCGACCGATGCCTTGGTGACGAAGTCAGAGGCACCCGCGCGCAAAGCGGCCTCGCGGATGCGCTCATCGTCCATCGCGGTGAGCATGACGACTTTCACGCCGGGCTGAAGCAATCGAAGTTGGCGGCACGCCTCGATGCCGTTGTTGTCCGGCAACGAGATATCCAGAACGACGACGTCCGGGTGACAGGTGTCAACGAGCTCGAATAGTTCGGCCACGGTCGTCGCGTGTCCGACCATGTGGCAGTCGTGCTCGAGTAGTCGTGTCAGTGCCTTGAGCAGCGGCACGTAGTCATCGGCCAGCAGGACGCGCGGTTTTGCCGGCGAGCTCGTTGGCAGATCGGGCGTGGTGCGGAATGGTGGGGCGTGCGCCTGGATCGTCGGCATGGGTCAACGGCTCGCTGTGCCACGCACGTGTGCCGACTGGTGTCTCGCACTATTGATACGTCCTATAGCCATCGTCCTGTAACCATCGTTCCAAGTCCTTCAATCGTGTAAACACGGTGGCATCCGCGGAATCTCGTGGGCGTCAGCGGGCCAACGGCGTCCGAACGCACGGGAAACGTTTCAAACTGTTGTTTACCCGTGCGGTCGCGAGCGGATTTGCACGACGCGTACCGTTTCAGAATTTCACCGTTGCGAGATCAGACAAGCGGGCGGGATATCGAGTGCGCCTGCCTCCGAGGCGCTCGCAGTCTCTCGCCGTGTCCTCGCGTGTCAACGGTCGGTGGGGGACGCCATCGCGCCGAACGTGAGGCCCAACACCGAACGCGTGCGGGATCGGCGCACATTCCGTACCTACGAATCAGCCAGCGGATGCGCGGTAACGGGACTCGTGCGTGGTCAACGCTGCGGGCAATCGCGAGTCGGCCCCATCGCGCATGTAGATGAACTGTGTCGGAATCGCGAACGCGGCGCCCGACGTTTCGACGATCTGCGCGATTTGCAGCAGCAGGCTCTCGCGAATTTCCAGGAACGCTGCGTAGTCGGCGGTCAGCACGTACGCAAACAGTTCGATCTCAATCGCCTGTGCGCCAAACGACGTAAGTCGCGCACGCGCGCTGTCTTTTTCGATGGATGCGTGACGCGACAGGAGCTGCCGGGTACCGTCGAGGACGGCGTTCAACTGATCGCTGGTTGCGCCGTAGCGCAACCGCAGGACACTCTGCAGAAGAATCTTGCCGCGCGTCGTGTAGTTCTCGATGTTGGCTTGTGCCAGCACACCTGCAGGCACACACAGCATCGTCTGCTCGAGGGTACGGAGACGAACGGACCGCAATGTGATGTCTTCGACCCAGCCTTCACGATCTGACAACCGGCAGAAGTCACCGACGGCCAACGCTCGATCGGTCAACAGCGACACGCCACCAAGGAGATTTTCGACACTCTTCTGTGCACCCAGCGCGAACGCCACGCCGACAATGCCGACACCTGCGAGGGCGGTCGTTGGATCGACGCCGCCGAGGGCGAGCAGCGCAAACATGGCGAGCAGCACGACCAGCACCTTGACGACCCGCTCCCCGAGTTGAATGAGCGAGCGAGTGCCGGATCGCCCGCGACGGATGGCGAGCAGGCGCGCCTGCTGGAACGAAATCGCCACGAAACGCCACGTGAGCAACGCCGCGACGATGACCACCATCGTCAGAACCAATCGTGCGTAAGCGTAGCGGAAGGTCACGCTCAACCCGAGTACCCGTACGACGGCCAAATGGGTGAGCAGCGTAACCACGATGACGAGCGGACGTCTCACGGCGCTCCACGATGAGAGGAACAACGTCCGCCGGGTCGTGTCCGCGATTCGTTGCCTCGCCAGCCACGTGATCACGTGAGCCAGTGTCCAGAACAGCAGGAACGGGAGAAGGATTGAGGAGGCCCAGAAGATCCATTGAGCCAGCGAGAGACCGAAATACGTTTGCGCCACCAGCGACGCGGGCATCACCTGCTCAATCCACGTCGCAGTCGCCGACCGGCGTAGCGAGGGAACACGCGAGAGCGAGTCCGACGACACTAACCAAATCAGGCCTGCCGTCGGATCATCGACGCGCTTGAGGAACAGGTCCACCGATTTCCCACCGATATCGAGGCGGATGGCCTCCCGATCGGTGTCGAGTCCATCGGCGAGATCGCCCGTGGACGCCGAACTCAGCTTGCTGAGGCGGCCCGTGAAGTAGCGGTCGAGCAAATCGCTCAGATCGTGCGCGAGCTCGTCGAGTTGTTGCGTGCTTCGTCGTTCTCTCTGCAGGTAGCGCGTGGCGACCGCCAGATCGTTTCGATGAACCGCAGTGCTGAACCCCGTGATCGTCCCGAATGGGGACTCGCGGCCGAGTGGATCGGGCGCCGGCGCTGGGGCTTCAGGTGCTGCGGGCGCTTTGGGCGCTTTGGGTGCTTGTGCCGCTGTCGGTATGCCGACGCCGACGAGCGCCGCACAGACAACGATCCAGAACAGACGATGACGGCCCATGTCAAACATGTGCCCTACTTCTGAAACGGATAGATCACTTTCCAGTCATGCTGCATGTCCACAACAGTCCAACCACGTTTCGGCGCCTCATCGAGCGCTCGAATCAGCGTGCCGATGTGGGACTGTCGATCGTATGCCCACTCTCGCGAAGCATCCGTGTGATGGACGACCAGGCCGAACCGTGGACCGCGTCCAGACGTGGTCCACTCGAGCATTTCGAAGTCGCCGTCCGAATTTCCAAACGATGCGATCGGACGTCTGCCGATCGCCTGATGGATGCCGACGGGTTTGCCGGCATGGTCGTCGATGAGGTCGACGTCGGCCAGACGAAGCAGTACTGGCTGTCCCTCACGACGCTCGTACTTCGCTTTGACCCGGCTGCCG
>DATCXH010001065.1:0-4712 GCA_036565925.1 Vicinamibacterales bacterium | reverse complement strand
TCGCCCGTGACCTCGCCTCTCACGTCAACGCTGACGGTCACCGCGTAGGAGCGCGGGTCGTTCATCGCGTTGGCCATGACACCTTGAGGTTCTTCCGGAGCCGCTCCGAGTTTCAAAAAGGCGTTGCGGATCTTCTCCTGCATCTCTTTCGCTTGCGCCCGCTTGGCAGCGACGGCCTCAGGAATCACGAGGACGTAGAGGCAACCGTCTGCTTTCTTTGGCGGTTCCGCGAGCTTGCTGCCCATCACCGCTTCGACGTCGGCGGCAGGAACCAACTCACATGGATCGGCGGGAAGCCTCGCCGTCTTGATCGTGGGTTGCCACGAGTCGGCTGACGCGGAAGGCTTCGTCGTGCTGGCGCTGCCGGCGGCAGGAGACGACTCATTTGCGGCCTGGGAACCGCCGCTGCACGCAACCGCAATCGACGTGAACGAGGCCAGCGTGGCACAGCGCAGCCATCGTGCATTGGTGTGGATTCGCATGGCTGCGATCGTATGAACCACGCGAGTGGGCTTCTAGCTACTCACGCGGGTAGGGGAGGCCTGTTGGTGGTTCGTGGTTCGCGGTTCGTGGGCAAGCGTAACCAAGAGCCCAGAGCCCAAAGCCCGGAGCCCACTCAGTGAGGGGTTTCCAGTGCCGTTCGTGCGTTTCTGATCGGAGGCCGCTGCGCAGAGCGGAACGAATCAATGCGTCGGTTCATTGCATCTGTCTTCGTCATCGGCTCCGTGGTGACCGGTGTGGCATCGCAGCCACGGGGCGGCAAGCCGCCGATCTCCGCGTGCTCGTTGCTGCCGGCAGACCTGGTCTTGAAGGTTGGCGGCATCAATCCCCAGGCGGTCAAGATCCTCAAGCCTGAAGAGGAAGCGATGGGCACAACCGGTTCCGCCTGCGAGTACGGCGACATCAGGTTGCAGGTCGATCCGTTCGCACGCAGTGAGGGCTTACGCAAGTCGCCAGGGAAAGACTGGCAGCCGGTATCAGGAGTGGGCGACACGGCGTTCTTCCACGCCAACGGACGGAACTACGCCGAGTTGATGGTGTGGACCGGAGCCCATCACTTCACCATCCAGTTTGGGGTGCCGGTCGGTTCCACACCGGAGGCCATCAAGCCCAAGACGATCGAACTCGCGAACGCCATCATTCCGAAATTGCGTTGAGTAGGAGTCGTCCCCATGCGTCAGTTCGTTACATCTGTTCTGGTCATTGGCACGGTCACGTCAATCGCACTCGCCGCTCAAGCGTCGTCTGCCGGCAAGACCCGCATCTCTGCGTGCTCGCTGCTGCCAGCCGACCTGGTCGTGAAGGTCGGCGGGATCACCCCGCAGATGGCTAAGGCTTTACCACCGCGCGAGGAAGCGTCGGGGCCGAACGGTTCCGAATGTAATTTCGGTCAGATCCGGCTGCTCGTCGACCCGGTGGTCGGCAGCGGCGCATCGCGGCAGCCGCCGGGCAAAGGCTGGCAGCCGTTGTCGGGCGTCGGTGACACCGCGTTCTACCGCGCCAACGGGGGCACCTTCGCGGAGATCGTGGCGTGGACCGCCGCGCATCACTTCTTTCTCTCGTTCACGGTGCCCACCGGTTCCTCCGTGGATGCAACCAAACCCAAGGCGATCGAACTCTCCCAGGCGATCACGCCGAAGTTGCGTTAATTGGAGACTCCCATGCGTTACGTTGCGGCCTCGTTGTTCCTCGCTGGCTCTCTGGCAGCGCCCCTCATCGCATCGCAGGCCGGTGGCGGTGCTCCCGCGGGTCAGCGCGTCCGCGCGTGCGAGATCCTCACGAAGGATCTAGCGTTGAAGGTGTCGACGAAGGAGGGTAAAGGTGTCGTCGAGAAAAGCAAAGTGTTTGAAGACGATCTCGGCCTGGACACGCCCTCGTGCAAGCGCGGCCGCATCATGGTCGTCCTGAACCCGTTCAAGAATCCGGCGCAATATCGAAAGACGCTCGGCAAGGATTGGACGCCGGTCCCTGGTATTGGTGAAGAGGCCCTTTATCGCGGCGGCAATACTTTCGCAGACCTGTACGTCTTCAATGGTGCTCGCACGTTCGCGACGCAGATCAGCGTCGCTCCCGATGACACACCGGATACCGTGAAAGCGAACTCGATCGCCCTTGCAAAGGAAGTCGCTGCCAAACTGCGATGACCGTTCACCTCTCCTCGTGGCCGCGGCAGCTGCGGTGGCCGGAGCTGTGCGCGAACTGTGGCGCGCCGGCGGCGGAGCGCATCCCGATCGCGAAGGCGTTTGCGCGGACCTACGTCATCACGACGCGGAGGGTTGACGATCCATTCAAGTTCTCCGTCCCGCATTTTGACGTGCCGTTCTGTGGCACCTGCGCCTCACGCCATCGTCAGCTCGCCGTAACGGTGTCGCCGATCCGTCACGCCCTGTCGTACGTGTCGACCATTTACACGCTTGGCGTCATCATGTCGGCCATCGGCATCGGGCTGTACTTCTTTCCCATTGAGTTGCACGGCGGAGGAGCGGACATCACGATGAAGCTGACTCTCGAGCAGGTCGGCTTTCTGGTCCTCGCCATGCTTTGGTGTGGGTGGATTGCCTGGTACTGCACGCGTCGTTTACGCATGCCACCGCAGACGGAGATCACACGCGCATTCGACTTCGACGACTGGAAGGGCGACTTCTTCACCGGACGACAACGTACGTATCGCATCCGCAGTGAGGCGTTCGCGAATGCGTTTCGTGCTTTAAACCACTAACCACCAACCACGAACCACCAACTACCCTAGCGAAGCCGCTCGACGATGCGTTTCGCGAGCGTGGTCAACGAGGTCTTGAGCGCGGGCGCCGCTTCAGTGCGAGGCGTGCGATTCACCCAGATCGCGCCGAGGCGATTGCCGGCGCGAAACTCCAGGCGGTCCTCGTAGTAGAACGCGCCGTCGCCCACGCCGGTGAGCTTCTCGAATTTCTTGCGCTCCTCGGTGAGGATTTCCGGCTTCAAATCGAAATCGGCTGACGCGTTCTTATTGGGCGGTTCGAGCATGATGCGGACATCGCCCGCACCCGAGCCCGGGAATGTACAGTCGCTGAATCCGTTTGGTGCGCGGCTCGCCTTCGCGGCGCCGATCGATTGACGACCGAGCGCTGCTTTGATCTCGTCGGCGGATAGGACGGTGCAGGCATCAAGTTGCTGTGCCTTCGGCGTAACTGGCAGTGCGGCAAGCAGCGCGACGACGGGGACGAGCGCGCGCCTCACTTACCGTCCTCCCGAGGTGGCCGAAGAAACGATTGTCGATGCGGCTTTCTCGATGAGCGGTGTCAGCACGTCTTCACCGTCGCTTTTTGCCTTGCCCTTCGACGTGACGGGTTTCGCGGCTTCAACCGAGTCCGGCGGACCGAGTCGATACGAGAGCTCGATCTCGTCTTTGGCTTTGACCTGTGACGAGAACCGATAGATCGCCTCGCCGGTCGCCCAGGTCGCGCCGCTCGCGACCGCTCCGGCTACGCCGCCGGCTCCCGGAGTACGCATCACGGCAATGCCCGCGGCCTGGCCAAGAATGCCACCGGTCTTGCCTTCGTTGCGCTTGCGCGTGACCGACGCGAGAAGCACCTGCCCGCATCCCTTCTGACGCGCCTCGAGTGCGGCCTGCGATGGCAATCGCGCCTCGAGCGTGATGGTCTTGATCGACGGCCCGGTCAAGTAACTGGCGAACAGGTCGCGCACGCCGGATCCGTAATTGGCGGCGGGACCATCCACGCCTTGAACACTCGGCAGCGTCAGCGCCACACACGCAGGGTTCTGCGCTCGCGCCGAACTCGGCAGCGCACACGCGAATGCGATAACGGCAACGGCGGTGATGTGAGGTCTCATATTGCGTAACGCACGACGCGAGCGACATTCCCCTCACGACCCCATTCTTCGAAACCTACCTCTTCGCGTAGTTACGCGGCACCTGGCTCGTTGCCGATACTCGTGAATCCACACCATGGCACTACCGATCAAATTGATTGCGGTCGTAGCGACCACCGCGGCGAGCGCCGCCGCGGCCGCGGGGGCGTACATGGCCCTCAGGTCGCCGAACGCCGGTCCGACGACCACCACCCGTATCGAGAAGTCCGACCCCTGGGCAAAGGATACGGGACCGAGTACCGAAGTACCTGAAGAAGGTCCCGACGATCTGACGTTGTGCGTCGGGGGCGATCGCATTCTGCGAGTTCCGCCGGGTTTCGGGAAGGAATGTCCGAGCGGGCAGCAGGAGTTGCTGCTCGCATGGGATGTCGATGAGCGCCTGTGCGAGCTCTGCGATCCATCGAAGGATCCGCCGAGTGAGCCGCCGTCTGACAACGAGGCCCTGAATGCGCTCGACGAGCGCATCCGCGATCTCGAGAACACGTCGTACTTCGAAGTGGTCAACAAAGACGAGAAGCCGATCTTTCAGGTCAGGCCGGGCGGCGTACGCATGCTCAACGATCAGCAGCGGACCGTCGCCCTCGTCGGTACTCCGGCCGCTGGCAGCTATTTCACGGCGCGATCGCCTGCAGGCGCGCAAGCGACGATGTCGGCGTCGGCGGGCAACGTCGGTGTACTGCTCGGCGAGGTGAACAACGACCGCGTCGAACTCGGGACACGGAATGCGGGCCCACACGCGTTGCGATTTCCGTCAGGCAAAGGGCTGATTGCCGGGATCGGACAGTCCCGAGCGGGGACCGGCGCTGTCCTGGTCGGAACGCTCCCCGGCGTGACCGCCGGTT
>DATCXH010001045.1:0-4086 GCA_036565925.1 Vicinamibacterales bacterium | reverse complement strand
AAACCGGCGAGTGGAAACCGGCGAGTGGAAACCGGCGAGTGGAAACCGGCGAGTGGAAACAACGCTGGAATACGCGGCTGGTTACCGATCGGCACGCTTGGCGAGGTCACGCCGCGCGAGAGCGCGCCGCTCGATTGCGACATAGGACGTTCCCCGAGGCAGTTGAGCATGGATTCCCAGCTCTTCCGTCTTGTGGCTACACTTCGCGATCCTCGGCGCGGCCGTCATGCGCCGAACGCCCGGTCGATGCACCCGAAGACAAACAACGAATGTCGAATGAAGATCGCACCAAAATCATTCACAGGAGAACGCCGGAATCGGCGGCCATGTCGGCAGACGTCAAACGAGCGATGGCGATCACTGCGACGCTCAACCGTTTGACGTATGACGATGCGGATGAAGTCCGGGCCGTGTTCAGCGATCTCATCGGCAAGAAGGTGGACGAGAGTTTCTCATTGATTCCACCCTTCTACACGACCGGCGGATTCGATATCAGAGTCGGTCGCAATGTTTTCGTAAATCAGAATTGCACTTTCTATGATCTCGGCGGACTCGATATCGCCGACGATGTGATGATCGGGCCGAACGTTAGTATCATCACGTCTGGTCATCCCGTTGAACCTTCCCAGCGGCGCGCCTTCGTGATTGCAAAACCGGTCGTGATCGAGAGGAACGTCTGGATCGCGGCCGGTGCGATCATCATCGGTGGCGTAACGGTGGGAGAGAACTCGGTGGTCGCGGCGGGTTCGGTCGTCACCAAGGACGTTCCCCCAAATAGCCTGGTCGGAGGGAATCCGGCGCGGGTCATTCGCTCCCTCGGTGACTGAGGAATCTCGGCTGCGGCGCCCGATCGGCATTCCTTCGGTGAAGCGCGTAATAGAATGGAAAGGTGACCGCAAGAAACACGGGAAGCTCTAGCAGCCGACTCGGTCTCCGACGAGTGTGCTGCGAGAGAATGCCGCTCCCCAGAACTTCAGCTGCGGGTGGCGCGGGACCCGAACGGTGTCCATCCAGCCAGATCCGGTCGTGCGCGCCGTACCGGGGCAGCGTCGCGTCTCCTGCAGCTGGACCCTGACCAATGCCGTGTCACCAACGATGTGCAACTCCCCTATCTCGAGGATGCGCACGACAGAGTCAGCGGGCCGGATGGCGCGCGCGCGAAGAACAGTCCGGAGTTGAGCCTCCAGGAGCTGACGCTGTGGCTCGGCAGGAGGGAGGTGCAGTTCCCACGGCTGCCCCGCGGTATCCGTCGCGGCACGTACCAGCTCGACGCTCAAGGCCCGAATCACATAGACGAGGACGCGTTGCCAAGCGACGGAATCCGACCGCATCGCGGCCAAGGGTTCGCGGGATGCGACCTGTGCATGCACCTGCTGACTCCCAACAAGGAGGAGTACGATGGGCACAGCCGCGTGACCAATTCGGCGTCCGAGCATCGGTCTGTTCATTCGTTGTAGCGTGTCGCAGTGTCACGCCTCAGCTTCAGCGTTCGTTAGCCGGTGCGGCGCAGCGAGATCAGACTAATGATCTGGATGACGCTGCAGATGGTTCCCATGGGTAGATACCACAGGCTACCGACGGCGGCGATCATCATGGCAGCCCACGCCCACGACGCCGCACATATGAATCCGCTAACCGCGATCAGCCAACTGACGCCATATGCTACGAAAATACTTTTCATCAGTGTCGATCGTGGCGCCACTCCCGCCGCCCCGACGACACGGTGCCAAGGCCCGAGCTGGCCGGCGTGCGGTCCATTCCGAGGCGTCACGTAATCGCCCACTACGAGCGCACGAGTGCCATCAAACGTCATCCAGCCGGCTTCAATCACAGCGAGGGCGATGATGAGAATGCGAACGAAGGTCATAGCGAGCGCGTGTGGATCTGGCCCACGTTGTGGTGCGCATAAACACGAACGATGTGCATCCGCCTAAAGCCCGAGTTCAGCCGCAAGCGAGTCAATAAGAGCACGGAGCGAAGCTCCGCGCTATCCAAAGTTCTCCTGTCAGCTTCAACGTTCGTTAGGTGGGCGGTGAGGGGAGCCGTCGTCGGAGTCGCCGCGCGGTTCTCGCAACACTGTCGATCGCGGCTTCAAAACGTCGCAGGGCGCTGAGCCTTGGCGGCGTCGAAGGATTGTCTCCTACGAAGCAGCCCAGGTAATCGATGATTTGATGCCGTCGCGTCGTCCAATAAAGAGTTACCGTGGCCGTTGGACTGTCGCTCGCCATTGTTGGGCAGAGGGCACGATCGCGCATGATAACTTTGGGGAGACTGGTCAGCTCCCGTCGCTCAGCCTCGTCGCGAAGCCAGACGAGGGCACCGGGCACAACGGAGTCACGAATCGTTTCTCCACTGTATTGCGAAACGAAGACGACCGTGCCGTCGCGGTTCAAACTCAGCCGATACGCGGGGCAAGCGCCGAAGCAAGGTGAGCGTTCGAGCGTGATGCTATCGAGCGACGGCGAGACGCTCGTCAGCTGCAACGATCGTTAGACTGACGCGCACCGAAGCCTTCACATAGTCGCTCGAAAGTGGAACTCCAACCCACCCCCCAGCTGATTGCTCGTTAGCGAGGGACACCAGTAGCGCTCGATGTGGGAGATCATTGTTCGTTGCCCCAGAGATGGCCATGCGGATCGCGATGGTACGAATCGGTGAGATCTCGACAGAGCACGGGCCGTTTTCCGAAGTATACTAATTGTCGAATGCCGTACGAGCGGCCAAGCACACATCTGTTGGCGTGCACACCCATGACGACCACGTCCTGGACTCCGCGTTCCTCGAGGAGTGCCAACAGTTCGTTGCCGTCGTCCGTCACGGCGTCGCTGGGAGCAATCTCGATGGATTCAATCTGGTGCGTCCACGGATAGGGTGGTCCGCCCGTCGTGCACGGCTCGCCGGGCTCGCAGGAGCAGGGAGCGTCGTCCGCCAGGGTTGGAGGCAGCGGCGGCTCGCGCGACGCGTCCCGGTCATGCCAATCCACTGGCACCGATGAGACAACCGGTATGGCCCGCTGCGCACGCTCGCGGGCCGGCGTACCCGCGTAGTACTCCATGCAACCAGCCGGCGCATGAACGATCAGAGCGCCCTCCTCTCGCAATCGGGCCGCGACTTCATTGACGCGCGGGGCCATCTCGACCACACGCCTCGCCGCCGACACACAGTGCGTGGTGTTCCACATATCGCAGATGACCACCGCAATCGTGGCGCTATCCCAGTCGAGTCGCTCCGCGACGATCGGCGCGCCGTCAGGGGACCGAGACCTGAGAGACATGATTCGGGCAGTCACGCAGCGTCGATGACGAGTGGCTTGTTGTTCAGTCTAACGCTGGTTAGACGGTCACGTTATGTGGTTTATCACGGAAAAACAATGCAAGATCTCACCACCTAATACGCTGGGCGCCACCGACCGACTGAGCGCCCAAGGCCATTAGAGACAATGTATTAGGCACCGCTAACGTACCTCCGAAAGGAGCGCAAACACTGCGAGCGCTTACCGTCTAACGCTCACGAATCGCCGAATCTGTTCTGAGCGTCCCCGAGACCCATCTCGGCAACTCGGCGCCATGGTAACCTGCCGCCTCCACCACGCGGTCCTACAGCGCGAACCGCCATAGCCGTTCCCCCGTCTCCGGATCCGCAATCCGGTGCGCCTTTACCTGAAACACACTCTCCAGCAGCGACTGCGAGATCCCACCCGCCTCCGTCGCCGCCGCCACTTTCCCACCCGCGAGCAGCACGAAGTAGTCGCCGTAATGCAGCGCGACGTTCACGTCGTGCAAGATCGCGATCACCGTGCAGTCACGGTCCAACAACCCGCGCGCGACGTCGAGCAGCGCGATCTGATAATGGATGTCGAGACTCGACGTTGGCTCGTCGAGAAACAGGAACTTGTGGCTGCTGGGCTGGTCCTCGTTCCAGATCTGCGCGAGCACGCGCGCCAGTTGCACCTTCTGTCGCTCGCCGCCCGACAGAGTAGGGTAGGGCTGCGCGCGACGATCCATCATCCCCACGAGCTCCATCGCGCGCTTCACGATCTCGCGATCGCGCAGCGTCGGCACTCGGCCGTAGTGCGGATAGCGCCCC
>DATCXH010000284.1:0-3044 GCA_036565925.1 Vicinamibacterales bacterium | reverse complement strand
TGATCAGGCACCGCGCCAGCGCGGCGCGTTCGCGTGGTTCCGCGGCAGCCTGCTCGTCGCAGGACAACTCCATGGCCAGCCGCAGCCGAGCCGCCGCCACGAGATTGAGCGGCTGCCACCAGCCCAGCGCGCGAACGGCGGCGGCGATCATCAGCCAGGCCGCGTCGCGGCGGACGACATGTGCCGCTTCATGCGCGAGGAGCGCGCGGAACTCGTCGTCGGGAAGCTCGCGCAACGCGCGGACCGGCACGCAGATTTCGCGCGCGAACGCGACCGGCACGCGCAGCGTGCGGCTGCACGATAACGTCACGCGATCGGCGGCGGGACCGAGAATCTCCTGGAGGAGCACGGTGGCCCGGCCCCGTCGAATGACGCGGCGTCGCCCGGCATGTCGCACGCCCAGACGCCACGCGCGGGCCGTGCGCAGCGCCAGTATCGCCGTGATCGCCATCCACCCCGTCGCGAGCCAGAACACGCCGTCGCTCGTCAGCGCCGGTGCGATGACGCCTTGCGGCGACAGATGAACCGCCGCGCCGGCCGGTGCCGACCCCGCCGCCACGAACACGGTGGACGTCACGATCCCGCCGACGAGCGCCAGCTTCCAGAACGCGTCTCGGCGTGACGGCACCGCTCCCCAGCGGGTGCGTTCGGCGACGGAGGCCAACGCCGCGAAGAGCGCGCCGTGCGCCGCATACGTCAGGAGCCAGGTCGTCAAGATGTGCTCCGTCATCCGCGTCGTGCTCGAGGAAGCTTGTTGCGTACCAGACGCCGCAGATCCGCGACTTCTTCAGGCGTCAACTTGCGCGAGTCGAGCAAGTGACTGACGAAGTCGGTGACGTCACCGTCGAAGAGATTACGCAGCAGCTCCCGCGTCACCGTCTCCCGCACGTCGGCCGGCGACACGCGCGATCGATAGATGTACTGGCGGCCCTCGGCGCGGTGGCTGCCCAGCCCGCGTTGTTCCAGCCGCACGAGCAGCGTCGCCACCGTGGTCAGCGCGAGGTGCCGTCCCGTCATCGCGCCCTGGACGTCGGTCACCGAGGCCTCGTCGCGCGACCACAGCACTTGCATGACCGCCAGTTGCAGCGCCGTCAGGCGAGGCGGCGCCGCGGCCCTTCGTGGCATGCCTGAATACTACACCCGTAGAAGACGGACCGCGTTGGGACGGCGACGATTGTGATGGGACTGTGATACGTGGGGCTCAAACCCTCGACGAACAGCGAGGTTTACGGCGGAGCCGCTATCGCGCCGCAGTCGACGCATTGCGGGCAGCTTTCTTCTGGAGCACGTCAACAAGCCGACGTCCGGCATCGGGAACGGCGTTACTCGTTCCTCGCACGATCTCTCGCGCCGTGATTTTATGTCCGTAGATCTCCGCACTGGCGTCATTGTCCGGACGCAGCGACGTGCCTTCGAGCGACACCCCCGCGAACAGACCGCGTGAGCGGGAATAACTGAGCATCTCGGCCCGCAGCGACGCATCGGTGGAAGCGCCGGTGTCACGTCCTTTGGGTCCGGCCGCCGCCGACATGTTTGCGCCGAGCTGAACCTTGGTGCTGAGGAGCGCCTCGAGGCCGCGAGTGTTCATGACCAGAAGCACGAGATCGGTGGACTGTGCACCCAACTGGAGACCAAAGCTGCCGCCTTCGATCGCATACATCGCAGGTGAACCCCACGCTCCGTCAAAGCTCACCCCGGAGCGACAGACCATCGCGCCGCGGCCGTAGCTGCCACCAATGCCAACGGCCACTTTCGTCAGCGATGGAACGACGATGACACATTCGGCTTTGTTCAACAGATCCTGAGGAATGGAGTCCGGAAGGTTGAGGATTTCCTCCATGACCAGACCGGCGTTCTCCAGGCGTCCCTGTTCCTTGTTCTGGGCGCCGAGACTTACTGCAGTCAGCATGAAACAGAGAACAAGACTGAACGAGCGCAACATAGGTGATCCTTCTGACATGGTGTCGAAATGGGAAGCACAGCTAACTTGAGAGCGACATGCCCTATACGAGCTGACTTCCATTTGATCGTCACCGAATATTGGTCGCTGGTCTGTGTCGTTGTGCACATCGGCCTGCCCGGCCACGTTTCCCGGCGCGTTTGCGATGCGATCGGTGCAAACCAAATACGCGTAAGCGTCCAGACAATGTGGATCATTTCGCCGGGGCTGAGGTTCCGGCTGCTTCCACGGCTTTGAGCAGCCGCCGCAAGTCTTCGGGCTGGCCAGCGATCTCAACAACGGACGTGCGGCCCACGACCTGTTCCAGCTTTCGCTTGTTGCGTGTGGTAATTACAAAGGGTATCGACCGCAGCGACGGCATCGAGCGAATGACGTCGAGCAGATCCCAGCTACTGCCGTACGGCATCGGCACGTCATATACGACCACATCGGGCCTGTGCTCGCCGATGAACTGCTCGACGTCGACGTGCGCGTGCGGCATTTCTGCCACCATCTGAGTGGCGCACTGGTGCCCGTGTCGACGGAACCAGTCGCAGAGCAGCTTGAGCACGTGGGGACTGTCGTTGAGAATGGCCAACCGCAGGCGTCTGGCCGGAGAACGTTTGGTTCGCATATACAGCACCTCCGTTTCGTGAGGGCTGTACCGTCTTTCCGACGGGGCGGAGCAGGACTCAGGAAAGCAACGCCACTAGATTACGCCGAACAGTGCCAGGTGCCTGTCACCTTGTGGACGGTCGGACTCAACCGATGGTCGTCTGGAACAGTCAGACAGAGCTGAAACGCCAGCGCACGTCGAACTCAAGAACGCGATTTGCGTACACGTGGAACCGTGCGCGTCTTGAGCCCTCTCCGCTTCACCCGTTCATCGTCATTGTCATCGTCATCGTCTCGTCGGATCTCTCGGAAACACTCGCTCGTTGCTTGGCGGATTCTTGAGCTCATGCTCCGCTGTTAACCAGTCGTCTCGATCGAAGCCATCTGCGTAGCCGCGATCGACGTAGATCTCGTGGGCCCGCTTAGCGATGTCGTTGGCAGATACGATCACGAACGCCGGAGAATGTGTGTGATTAACCATAGCAACACC
>DATCXH010000469.1:0-3036 GCA_036565925.1 Vicinamibacterales bacterium | reverse complement strand
TGTTGAGCGGCTGCGCTGGCGCTGGCGCCGGCGTGCGCGGATTGAACGGCGCAGGATTCAAGCCGAGCAGCGTGCCGGTGACGACGTTGCCTGGCGTGTTGTAGCCGGGCCGTCCGCCTCTTGCCGCCGACCATGCTTCGTAGTCCCATGTGATGATGGTGCCGTTGGCATCCACGGCGACGCGCTGATCGATCGCAAACAGGTTGCCGTAGTTCTCCCAGGCCATTTCGTCCTTGCGCGAGAGCTGCACGCGCACGGGCTTGCCGACGGCTTGTGAAAGGACAGCGGCATCGTAGGTGACGGCATCCGCGCCGTTGATCCCGTAACATCCGGCACCGCGCGTGTAGATCACGCGCACCGACTCCGGCTTCACTCCCAGGATCGCGGCTGTCGTATTGCGTGTTGGGAACGCGGACTGCGTCGCCGACCACAGCGTCGCCTGGTCGGCCTGCACGTCCGCAACAGCGCACGAGCTGCCGATCGAGCCATGCATTTGATACGGGTGGTGATAGGTCGCACGCAGAACGGTTGCCGCTGATGCGAGCGTCTTGTCCACGTCGCCCGAATCCACCAGCAGCGTGTCGGTCGCGGGCTCTGTTCTGATCTGCTGATACACGTCGCGCTGCGGCGAGAGGCGCGGACCCGGCGTCCACGTTGCGCGCAGCTTCTCGGCGATTTGCATCGCCTGCCACGGCTTCTGAGCGACCACGCCGACGAAGTTGTTCTTCACCACGACCTTCACCAGGCCGGGCATGCCGCGAACCGAGCTCTCGTCCACGTTCATCAGCGTGGCGCCGGGCGATGGCGGCCGCACCACGCGTCCGTGCAGCATGCCGGGCACGCGCACGTTGTGGACAAACTCGAACTCGCCGGTCACCATGGCCCGCATGTCCACGCGCGGCACCGGCGTACCGAGCACGGTCCAATCGCGCGGGTGTATGCGCGCCGCCTTCGGGTTGAGCTGGAGGTCGAACTTCTTTCCACCGATCAGCGCCCCATACGACACTCGTCGTGATGGCGTCGCCTTCATGCTGATGGCGCCGTCCCTGGCGACCAGACTCTGTGTTGGTGCGTTCAGCTGCACGGCTGCCAGACGCACGAGCGCTTCGCGCGCCGTCGCCGCGGCGAGCGCCAGATTCGTGCGATTGAAGTTGGTCGGGTGCGACTGCTGTCCGGAGGTCGTGCCCTGATCCGGCGTCAACGAGGTGTCGCACTGAATCAGCCGCACGCGGTTCAACGGCACGCACAGCTCTTCGGCGACCAGTTGCATCTGCGCCGTGTACAGACCTTGTCCGAACTCACACTTGCCGGTGTAGGCGGTGACAGTGCCGTCTGCGGCGATGGCAATCCACGAATCGAGCTGTGGGCTGCCGGTGCCGTTGAATCCCTGCGCGAAGACGCCGCCCATCTGGTCCATCACGCCGGCCGACGCAAACGTGACGATGACCGCGCCGGAACCTTTGAGGAACGAGCGGCGCGAAAACCCCGCTTGGGTGAGTGCGCGCCGTGCTTCTGGAGTCAGCATCGTCATGCTAATGCTCCCTTCGCATACCGGCTGATCGCCTTGAGCATTCTCACGTTGCCAAAGCAGCGACACAACACCCCGGAGAGTGCCTGCTGAATCTGCTCGTCGCTGGCGCGTGGATTCTTGTCGAGGAAGGCCTTGGCCGTGAGCATCACGCCGCTCAGGCAAAAGCCGCATTGTGCAGCCTGTTCGTCGATGAATGCCTGCTGAATCGGGTGCAGTTTCTCAGGCGTGCCGAGTCCCTCGAGCGTCGTGATCTCGGCGGTGGTCACGGTACTCACCGGCGTGATGCAGGACCTGATCGCCTGACCGTTCGAGATCACGGTGCACGATCCGCACTGCCCGAGACCGCAGCCAAACTTCGGTCCGCGCAGTTCGAGGTCGTCGCTCAGGACGAACAGCAGAGGCGTCGCGGGGTCGACGTCAACGGTCCGCGCCCGCCCGTTCACCTTCAATGTGAGGGTGGCCATGGGCAGGAGGATACACCTGTCTTTGGGCTTTCGGCTCTCGGCTCTGGGCTGGGTCGCTCTACTTCGAGGCGGCGAGGCGCTTTTCGATGTCAGGGAGCGCGGCGAGCACGACGTCGCCGACCGTCTGGAGGCTGCGGGCGGTGACAAACTCGAGCGTGTCCTGCGCCGTGTGCCACGTCGGGTTGTCGAGGTCGATGATGTCCACGGCCGGAACGCCGGCGCGCAGAAACGGAAGGTGATCGTCTTCGATGGTCGTCAGCTCGTTCGAGAAGGTGGCGGAATGGCCCGTCTTCGCCGCCGCCGCCCAGACGATGTCAACCAGCCACGGTGTCGAGTTGGCGTCGCGACGAATCCGCAGATCGCGATCGCCGATCATGTCGAGCAGGACGAGCGCCTTGACCGTGGAAAGCGACTTGTCCTGCTGACCTGCCTGAACGTAATGACGCCTGCCGTAGGTGTTGTCGTTGCCTTGCCACTCGAGGCGTGCTTCCTCGCCGTCAAGGAAGAGGAGCTCGATGGTGAACTCGTTGGGGCGCTGCTTCAGCACGCGTCCCAGCTCGAGCAGCGCTGCGGTCGACGAGGCACCGTCGTTGGCGCCGACGAACTTGAACTCGCGAAAGAGCTTGGTGTCGAAGTGGCTGGCGAGCACGATGCGTTCGCGCCGCTTCCCGGGAATCGTCGCAATCACATTGGTCATCGAGACTTCGCCGAGTGGCGTCATGCCGATGAACATCTGCTCACGCGATTCGATGCCGGCGGCTTTCAGCTGCTCGATGATGTAGCGGCGGGTTTCGACAATCGCGGGAGTACCCGACGGACGCGGGCCGAAGGACACCTGCTTTCGCAGGTGCTCGAAGGCGCGCTTGCTGTCAAAAACGGGTGTCGGTGCAAGCTGGCTCTCGCTGGCCGGTGCAAGTCCACTGTCGCCTGCCGGTGCAAGCCCGCTGTCGTGTGTCGGTGCAAGCCCACTGTCGCTTGTCGGTGCGGAGCGGCTGTCGTTTTTGGGTGCAGGGTTCATGTGCCGGCTGCTCTCAGCGCCCG
>DATCXH010000388.1:0-2168 GCA_036565925.1 Vicinamibacterales bacterium | reverse complement strand
GCGCGCAGAAACTTCGCCCCACCCGCAGGCACGTCGTGTGACGAGGCCGCCGGCAAGATGCTGAGGAGATCGACGTCGAATTGTCCAGGATGCGGCATTGGCAGTGCGTCGCCGAGTGGGTGATAGTGTTCGGCGAGCGTATGGTGCAAGTCACCCACATCGGCGTCCTCCTCGCTGGCATCGGGGATGTCGGGAATGGACGAGCCGACTTCCGCCATGACGCGGTCGACGTACTGGAGCTTGTCCAGTGCGCCCCATCCCTCGTACGCCGCTTGCCAATCCACGTTTGGCGTCAACCACACCGCGAACGTTTCGGCGAAATCCTCGTCCGGATGCTTCTGGGCATACCAGCCCAACACGTGACGGACGTATGACGTCGAAAACGGGTCGGGGAAGTAGTTGTCTCGATATGGCTCGGCCATCGAGCCGAACGTGGTATCCCAGTCGCTCCTTTCGTAGAGACGATAGGCGTAATTGAAGGCATGGCCGGCCTCGTGCCGCAGGTAGCGCATCGATTCCGTCTCGTCCTCCACCTCGCCCGCAAGGTCCTCCTCGATTCGACGCAGTCGCTCGTCGGCGAGATAGAACGGGACGCCGATGCGCGCGATACCATCCGGGCAGCCCCACTCGTCGCTGAGGTAGATCGGTGGACGGAACACCAGGCCGCGGTCAGCAAGCTCCGCATTCAGGCGTTCCGATAGCCGCTCGAGCATCGTGCCCTGCAGCGTGAGCCCGAGACTCGAAATCGGTCGATCGAGCAACGCCGCTCGCTCGCGATCCCATTCGCGCGCTCGGTCATCCATCGATTCAGTCATCCTGCCCTATCCCACTAGCAGAATGCGCGCCATACCTCCGCACACCAACACACTCGCCTCCTCACGGCGGCGGAACATGTCCGGGACAGGGTGCTCGGCTACGGAGGCGCATCGCGCTTCCCGAGCCCAGCAACGCATCGCCGATATCGAACCTCTCACAATCGGATCCGCTTCGCGTGCTCCCGCGCGGACGGCAGGGTCAGGCCATGCTCGTGTTGCCTAACGAAACTCTGAAGTGGACGAGCGCGAGAGCTATGGGAGTCGTGGTGGTTGATCGCCTGGCCGGATTGTCCGGTATTCGCCATCGTTCTGCTGGCGAATTATCGCTCGCCGCTCAACCCACGTCAGCGTCTGTGCTCGGCCACTCGACGGGACCGTGGAAGTCGACCGCGACCGAGTCGTCATCAGGGTCACAGATCAGGCTTGGTTGTGCACGCTTCTTCGGCAACGGCCGGAAAGCGCATGGTTACGCGTGGGTCGTCCGAACCTGCGCAGGATCTCTTTTGCAGCCTGGCGCGCGCGTTAGACGGTGCCCGGAGGTTCGATGATTCGTCTGATCGGTCCCGGCGGGGCGGGCAAGAGTACCGTCGGTGCGGTGCTCGCGCACTTGCTGGCGTGTCCGTTCATCGACTTGGATCGGTCGTTCGTCGAACAGCATGGCGACATCGATCAGTTCATTGCTTCACACGGATATCAAGCCTATGCGCGCGCGAACGTCGAGGTATATCGCACCATTGTCAGCGACAAGTACGATGGCATTCTCGCGCTGTCGTCGGGGTTCATGACATACCCGACGGCGATCCACCAGTGCTATGCCGAGCTTCGGCGTGAAATCGCGCGCAGTCCTACGACCGTTGTGCTTCTCCCCTCGCTCGACCTCGAGACCTGCGTCGTCGAGACTGTGCGGCGGCAACTCATGCGACCCTTCGGCCGGAGAGATGCCGCGCGAGAGGAGGCCGTCATCCGGGATCGCTTCGGAACGCACGTCTCACTGCCCGCCACCAAGATCGGGACCATGCGTCCGCCGGCGGAGGTCGCGGCGGAGATAGTAGCTCGGCTGCCATCCAACCTGGTGGTGCCATGAGCGGTGCAGCTTCCCCTTCGTCGGGAGACACTCGAGTCATGCGAACCTTCAGACACATCGCGCCGTTGTTTCTCGCTGTCCCTCTCGCACTCGCCACAGAGCCGGCTCAGGCGCAGCGAACACAGGACTCGAGCGCCGTCCCGGCCGCTGCGCCTCCGTGGCGGGGCAGTGTGCGCTATGGTGGTGGACCGTCCGTGGGAGCTCCGCCATCGGACTACAATGGCGAGAAGCCTCCCGCGATGTGGTGTCTGCAGGCCACCGGGCGAGCC
>DATCXH010000973.1:0-2774 GCA_036565925.1 Vicinamibacterales bacterium | reverse complement strand
CTGACGCGGGTCGGTGCGAAGACCCTTCGGCTTGTCGGGGCGAGCTCGCTTCGCTCGTCGGTCCGATGGGTTCTTCGCGATCGGTGCGGAATTTGCCAGTTTCTAGCGGTGGGTTGTTCGCAGATTTTGTAACCTTCTCTGCCTTTCCCCTCAAAAACTCCCAATAACGCGTCGGGCATCCAGCGTGCACTCTGTCGGTCCCATGCGAGGCGCGCGGCATTACTCGGAATTGACGGTCTGGAAGTTGGCCGATGAACTGCGGGTTGAAACGCTCAAGCTGACTAAGAGGCCGGCGTTCGCTCAGAATTTCAAAGCGCAGGCGCAGGCTGAAGATGCGGTGAACTCGATTTGCCGGAACACCGCTGAAGGCTTCGGCTGCGAGACTCATGGCCAATTCGCCTGGTTCCTGCGGATTGCGCGTCGATCGCTGAACGAACTTCAAGACGCGTGCCGCGGGGCGGAGCAGAAAGGGTATGTGACAAGTAGCGACCTTGGACCGATACGGATGTTGACTCGTCGCCTGTATCCCGCACTGAACCGATTCATCGCCTACTTGGACAGCACGCCAGACTATCGGCCGAATCGCGAAAACATCAAACCCACGCCTTCGCCGCCACCACCGCCGCGGCGTTCGAAGCCCCCCAGCAACGCGCAACAGCGGGATCGCACCGACAAGCGGAAGCCCGCTCGCACCGACCAGCGAAAGAAAGATCACATCGACAACGGTAAGAAGGATCGCACCGACCCGCTCTAGTCACTTCGCCCGACATGCCGAAGGCGTCCTCGCACCGACAAACGATAGTCACTTCGCACCGATGCGCCGAAGGCGCCCTCGCACCGACAACGCGAAGCCTGATTGCACCGACAGCGTCAGTCTCTTAGCACCGACCCGCGTCAGTCGTCTTGCACCGACACGCGATAGTCCGTTCGCACCGACAGGCCGCAGGCTTCCTCGCACCAACTACTGACAGTCCGGGCTGACCGACTCGATGGTCGTGACGTTGAGGCCCTGTGCACCGCCTTCGCCCATGAGCGAGGCACGCACCGACATGCGGTGACCGACGAACTTATCCAGCGGGGTGAGGACGAACATCAGTGCGTATTCACGATCGCCGAGCGCCGCGTTGCGATCGGGACTCTGTCCCTCGACGACGCGTGCGGGACGTGAGCCCTTCACGAGCTTCCAGTTCCGGCCGGTTCCTTTCTCGAGACATCCGACAACGTGTGCCAGACTGCCAGCGGGCAGTTCGCCGGATCCGTCCTTCCTGATGATGCGCACGCCGGCAATCGAGGTCTCGTTCAGTTCAGCGGTCCCGGCAGGGAACTGATTGGTGCTGAGGATGTGGGCGACGATGTCGGCGTAGACCCGCGCGCCGAGCGTGCCTTTGAGTGAGCCGTCTTCGGAGTGCGGCATGTTCGTGCTGACGTGCGCCAGCAGACGATCGACCGTGGTGTCCTGCCAGGTCGCCCAGAAGCGGTCACCCTTGAGCGCGCGATGTTCGGCGCCTTCGAGGTTGGCACCATGACAGCTGGCGCAGTGCTCCGCGTAGAAGCCGCGGCCACGTTGTGCCTGTGCCTCTGTATAAACACCGTCCCAAACACTGCGCGACGCGCGCTCACTCGTTCCGCCCGGTGATTGCCCACTGATGACGACCGCCTGCACGAGCGCCAACACGAACACGCCAGAAACTCCCGCCATCACTCGCCTCATGGTCTGGATGATAGCGTAAGCGCCCTTACGTCTCCCGTAACGGTCGACGCCCGGCATCACCCCGGGCTGCGGCGAAGCAGGCCGTAACCTGCTCAACGCACGCAGCGGCGCGCAGGAATCCGTCTTGCTATACGTGCAGACGGCGGGGAGAAACCGGAGCAGACATGCGTAGGATACTCGTCGCCATTTTGGCGTGTACGACGATCGCGGCGTGCGGCGGAGGGTCGTCGTCGGCGCCCACCTCCCCGTCACCATCACCTTCCGGGAATACCTTCACGATCACAGTCACCCAACAAAACGGCGCGCAATCGTTCTCGCCCAATCCCGCTTCCGTCGGCGGTCAGATGGTCGTATTCAAGAACGCGGACAACATCGTCCACCGGGTCGTGTTGAACGATGGCTCGATCGATACCGGCGACATTGCGCCCGGTGCCACGAGCCGCGCGGTGCAAATGCCTGGCGGGGGCGCGAACTATCACTGCTCGCTGCACCCGGCCATGGTCGGCGCCGTGAATCCCACGGCTGGCGGTCCGCCCCCGGTCTGCGAAGGGATCTATTGCGCTAGAGATCACTAACCGTCGACAGCGACTTCTCGGACCGACGTGGCCCTCTGCGGACCGCAAGCCTGCTCAGGCGAACTGCGTAAAGCCTCAGTCTTCGCCATGTCGGAACCAGCGACACGACACTCAACACCGTTCCGGCGATGCTCAGTACGATGACGCGGAATTTCACGTTGCCTGACAACGACGTCGCCACATCGGCGGAATTGGCGATCGCGTAGTCGAGGACTTGGCATCGGTCTAGTCATCCAAACCCGTAAAGAATATCGACGACCACGAGCATCGGGCTCAATCTCGTGCCCTCCGCGCGCGCGCATTCTGTCGAGTACGCGGAGGCCTGTGACCGTACCTTATCTGCCTGATCGAAGAATTCACCAGGCGGCGAGTTCGTGACGTTCTGCCGGTCGATGTGGTAACCCGACGTGAATGCCCTCGACGTCGTTCACCACTGGTTTGTGGTACAGGATCAATCGACGTGAACGGCAGGATTTCAGAAGCGCCCA
>DATCXH010000698.1:0-7473 GCA_036565925.1 Vicinamibacterales bacterium | reverse complement strand
TGCTCGCCGAGATCGAATCCGGCAGCACGACGCCGTCGCGCGTGGAAACCATGGTGATGGCGCGCTGGGACGCGAGACAGACGAAGCGCGATCCGTCGCGAGCCAGACGCGCCATCCGCGTGGCGACGACGATGGCAGCGGGCATCACGATCATCGGCGCGCTCGCATGGGAGCGCTATACGGCGGTCCGGCTGCCGCCTTCGCTCGTGCCGAGCTTCGGCGCGCCAGGAAAGCCGGACACTACATACACGACGGTCGCTGTCGTCGGTGGGCCGCTCATGGACAACGAGCCGATTCGTGTCGTACGGATGCGCGTCGCCAGGTCCGTGCTCGGAGAGCTTGGTATTCCCTCACCGTCACACCGAGGAAAAGCGCCAGAAACAGTGGACATCGACGTCCTGGTGGGTGAGGACGGGGTCGCGCGCGGCGTGCGCGTGCCCATCAGCGAACTCTGAATTTTGTCGGGGCGAATCTTTAGACTCGCCCGGGAGACTGAGTCATGTATCGACAGATCGCAGTCGGATTTTTCATCGCGACGCTGATGGCGACATCAACAGCATTTGCGCAAGGCAGATGGGGCGGCGCGGCGGTCTTCAATCTCGGAACCACCGAGATCCTCAACGTCGAGGCGATGGAGAACGTACCGGCAATCGCCGGCGCGCCATTCACGGCGGAGGCCACGACCGAGTTCACCCAGATGCTGTCGGACGGCAACCGCATCGAGCGTCGCTTCAGCACCTCGCTGGCTCGCGATGGCAAAGGCCGTACTCGCAGCGAGCAGGACGTCGCCATGCTCGGCCCACTCGTGGTGTTGCAGAAGGGCGTGAACTGGTCTACGCACACGTTCCGCACCACACCAGGGCAACAGGAACCCGAGGCGCCACGCTTCACAGTGATCACCGATCCCATCGACGGCGTGACCTACACACTCGACGAGCGGATGAAAGAGGCGCGCCGCAGTCCGGCCAAGATCGCGGTGCACTCGGTCGTCGAGCTGAACGCGCAGTCGATCGAACTGAAGAAGGTCGCCGACAAGGTCGAGATGGTGGCACGCCACGGCGGAGCCAGCAACTCGTTGATCATTGAGCCCCTCGGCACGCGTCAGATCGAAGGTGTCACCGCGGAAGGCACGCGGATGACGACGACGATTCCGGCCGGGCAGATCGGCAATTTGAATCCAATCAACATGGTGACGGAGCGGTGGTTTTCGAAAGAGCTCCAGATGGCGGTGCTGATCACGCGCCGTGACCCTCGCTCGGGCGATACCGTCTATCGACTGACGAACATTGTCCGCAACGAGCCGCCACCGGATCTTTTCAGCGTCCCCTCCGACTATCGGATTGTCGATCTGCAGAAACAGGTTGATGCAATCAAACTACAACTCGAGGAGAGAAAGCTGAAAGCGGCGCAGGAGATCAAGAAGTGACTACAATCGCTGCATGAAGGCGATTGTCGTCAAAGAGTTTGGTGCGCCCGATGTCATGAAACTCGAGGAGGTTCCCGACCCGACACCGGGCCCCGGGCAACTTCTCATGCGCGTTCACGCCGTCGGCGTCAACCCGGTCGAAGCCTACATCCGCGCCGGCGCCTACGCGCGCAAACCAAATCTGCCGTATATCCCGGGGTCTGACGTCGGCGGAACCGTCGAGAAGACTGGCGCGAACGTCACCGGCTTCAAGCCGGGGGATCGGGTCTACACGCAGGGTGCGTCCGGCGGCTACGCGCAGCTCATGGTCTGCGATGAAGCGGTCGCGCATCCGCTTCCCGCGCGCGTGTCGTTCGCGCAGGGCGCGGCGCTTGGCGTGCCGTATTCGACCGCGTGGCGCGCGCTCTTCATGCGCGCACGCGCACGTGCCGGCGAAACGCTCCTCGTACATGGCGCGAGCGGCGGCGTCGGCACTGCGGCAGTGGAGCTCGGACGCTCGCATGGTCTACGCGTGATCGGCACTGCCGGAACGAAAGAGGGCCTCGACCTGGCGCGTGAGCACGGCGCGCACCACGTCCTCAATCATCGCGACGCCGACTATCTGCAACAGGTGATGCCGCTGACCGGCAATACAGGTGTAGACGTCGTGCTGGAGATGCTCGCCAACGTCAACCTCGATCACGACCTCGACGTTCTCGCCCGCAACGGCCGCGTCGTCGTCATTGGCAGTCGCGGACGTGTCGAGATCGATCCGCGCAAGGCGTTGTCGCGCGATGGCGCGATCCTCGGCATGACGCTATTCAACGCGACTCCGGAGGAGTTGCGCGAGATTCACGCCGGCCTGGTCGCCGGCCTCGAAAACGGCACGCTCAACCCGGTCATCGGCAAGGAGTTCCCACTCGCCGAGGCTGCGAAAGCGCACGTTGCGATCATGGAATCAGCCGCTTACGGCAAGATCGTGCTCGTGCCCTAACCGTCATTCGCAGACGATTACGCAAGCCGCGCGCATAGTCACGCGCGCGAGTCCCCATCTACCCGATCTGGGGAGCTTGAACACTCCACTTATAGCGGCGATAATTCCGGCCCATCGATAAAGAACTGACATCTCACTCCTTCATGGGTCGAAACAGGAGCACCGCATGCATATCGGGTGTCGTCTCGCACTACTCGTTCTCGCCGTCTGGCTCTTCCCGGTCACCACGTTCGCCCAGGGCGCCATCACCGGTGTCGTGCGCGATACATCGGGTGCCGTGCTGCCAGGCGTGACCGTCGAAGCGTCGAGTCCGGCACTCATTGAGAAGGTCCGCACGGCGACCACGGACAGTTCGGGGCAGTACCGGATCGAGGATCTCCGTCCAGGGTCGTATGTCGTCACGTTCACGCTCGCAGGATTCAGCACCGTCAGGCGTGAAGGCATCGAGCTCACCGGTTCGCTCGCCGCACTGATCAACGCCGAGTTGCGCGTCGGTGCGCTGGAGGAAACGATCACGGTCAAAGGCGAATCGCCGATCGTCGACGTCGTGAACGCCAAGCAGCAGAGCGTCCTCGACAACGAAGTGATCGCCGCCGTTCCGACGGCCCGCCTGTATCACAGCCTGGTCACGCTCGTTCCCGGCATATCTCTCTCAGGCAGCCAGGACGTCGGCGGACTCGCGGGCCCACTGACCGTAACGTTTGCGATGCGCGGCGGTCCCGGCAATGAAGGCCGGTTGACGGTCGATGGTCTCTCGCTCGGCGCGTCACTGAACGGCACGGGCGTGTCCTACACCGTGGCGGATGTCGGCAACGCGCAGGAAGTCGTGTTCTCGACCGCGGGCGGCCTCGGCGAGGCCGAGAACGCCGGCCCGGCGATGAACCTCGTGCCACGGCAGGGCGGCAACCGCGTCTCGGGCAACGCGTTCGCGAACTGGGCCAACGGGTCGATGCAAAGCAGCAACTTCACCGACGAGATTCGACAGGCCGGGCTGCGCGCGCCGAACGCGCTCTCGCGCATCTGGGACACGAGCCTCTCGGTCGGCGGTCCGATCCGCCGCGATCGTCTGTGGTTCTTCTCGGCGACGCGTTATCAGGGCAACCATCGGCTCGTCGGCGGGATGTTCCGGAACCGCAACGCCGGCGACGTCAACGCGTGGACCTATGTGCCCGACGAGAGCCAGCAGGCGAAGTCCGACAGCAGCTGGAAAAACGTCAGCACGCGATTGACGTGGCAGGCATCGCCCAAGCACAAGTTCAATTTCTATTGGGACGAGCAGCGCAACTGCACGCTCTGCAACGACGGCGGCACGCCAACCACTTCACCCGAGGCGCGTGACAACAATCAGTCTCCGCCGCGTGTACAGCAAGTGACATGGACCTCTCCCGCGACCAGTCGTCTGCTGTACGAAGCCGGATTCGGCACGAATCTGATCCTCAATTACGGACCGAAACCCAATCTCGAAAATAGCAATGCGCTGATCCGTGTGACCGAGCAGTGCACGGCCGGCTGTCCGAACAACGGCGGCATTCAGAATCTGAACTACCGCGCCAACAATTGGTACATCGCGGACAGCGGCGTGTTCAACTGGCGCGCTGCTGCGACCTACGTCACGGGGCGTCACAGCGCGAAGGTCGGCTATCTGGCCCAGTTCATCGACAACAAGTTTCCCAACCCGCGCATGAACGATGCGTGGTTGAACTACCGCGTCAACAACGGAGTTCCGAACCAATTGACGATGACGGCAGGTCCGGCCGAAGTGCACACGCACGTGTCCACAGGATCGTTCTATGCGCAAGATCAGTGGACGAGCAAACGACTCACGCTCTCCGGCGCGCTGCGTTACGACCACGTGTGGAGCCACTTCCCGGAGCAGCAGCTTGGGCCGAATCCCTTCTTCCCAACGGCAGTCACCTACGCTCCGTCTGACGGTGTGTCGTACAACGACATCACGCCACGCTTCGGCGCTGCGTACGATGTGTTTGGCAACGGCAAGACGGCCGTCAAGGTGAACGTCGGCAAATACCTCGTTGCTGCCGATGGCAGCTCGATCACCGGCGGACTGCTCAATCCGCTGTCCCGTGTCTCGACCAGTGCCAATCGCACGTGGACGGACACCAACCGGAACTTCAGGCCCGATTGTGATCTGCGCAATCCGCAAGCGCAGGATCTCAGTGCGTCGGGTGGTGACTTCTGCGGTCTCAGCAGCAATCTGAACTTCGGCCTCCCCGTATTCAGCATCACTTATGACCCGAACACAATCACGGGATGGGGCAAGCGCGCGTACGACTGGAACTTCGGCGTCCAGGTGCAGCAGGAGCTGTTGCCGCGTGTCTCGATGAACGTCGGATACTTCCGTCGCATCTTCGGCAACTTCTTCGTGACCGATAATCTCGCCACGCAGGCGAGCGACTACACCACGTTCAGCGTCACCGCGCCGTCGGACCCGCGACTGCCCGGCGGTGGCGGCTACACGGTCTCCAATCTGATCGATGTCGTACCGGCGCTGGCAGGCGTGACCAACAACTTCCAGACGTTTTCCGACGAATACGGCAGGCAGCAGCGGCACTGGAACGGCGTCGAGATCAACTTCAACGCGCGCGTTCGCGACGGACTCACCTTCCAGGGCGGAACGAGTATTGGCCGGCGCACCGACGACACCTGCGAGATCCGGGCGAAGGTACCGGAGATCGCGCTTGGCGCACAGGCCAGGATCACTCCCTACTGCCGTACTCAGCCGCAATTCGATAAGGACTTCAAAGGACTCGGTTCGTACACGATTCCGAAGATCGACGTGCAGATCGCTGGCACGTTCCAGAGTCTGCCGGGGGATGCCCTGAACGCCGACTACAGCCTGCCGACGGCAGTGGCCGCCGCGTCGATGGGCCGGCCGCTCTCGGGCAACGTGCAGTTCGCGCTCGTCAATCTGGTCGAGCCCGGTGACGTCATCGGCGATCGCATCAACCAGGTCGACCTGCGCGTCGGCAAGATTCTGCGGTTCCGCAACTTCCGCACGCAGATTTCGGTTGATCTGTACAATGCGCTAAACGCCAATCCGATTGAGACGTATAACCAAGCGTTCATTCCCGGTGGCAACTGGTTGGTGCCGCAGGGCATTCTGACAGCGCGGTTCGCGAAGATCACCGCGCAGGTGGATTTCTAATGCGCGACAAACATCTTCTCTTGATCGTGGCCGTCGTCGGCGTTCTCGTGGCGCCATCTATCGTTGTCGCCCAGAATGGCGCCGCTGGTGCACCGCCGGCGAAACCCTACACGACGCCGAAAACGCCATGGGGCGACCCCGACCTTCAGGGCACGTTCTCCAACCGCACGATCACGCCGTTCGAGCGTCCGGCCAACGTCAACGGCCGCGAGTTCTTCACCGCGCAGGAAATCGCGGCGATGGAGAAATCGGCGACCGAACGCAATGGCGACGAAGGGCGCAACAAGGGCACGCGTGGCGACGTCGAGCGCGCCTATAACGACTTCTGGTGGGATCGCGGCACCAAGGTGACGACGTTGCGGACGTCGCTGGTGGTGGATCCTCCGGACGGTAAGGTGCCACCGCTGACCGAAGAGGCGCGCAAGAGACAGGCTGACGAGGCGAAGCGCCCGGCGTTCCGCGGCGCAGGCGCGAATGGACGCGGCACGGACAGCTGGCTCGACCGCAGCACGTTCGAGCGGTGCATCACACGTGGTCTGCCTGGTGCGATGAGCCCGACGGCGTACAACAACAATTACCGCATTACCCAGAGCCCTGGATACGTCGCGATCCAGATCGAGATGCTCGGCGGGACGCGCGTCATTCCGACCGATGGTCGTCCGCATATCGCCTCGTCGATGCGTCAGTGGATGGGACACTCGACCGGTCACTGGGAAGGCGACACACTCGTGGTCGAAACCACGAACTTCACCGACAAGATCCTCTACCGCGGCGCCGCCGAGAACCTCACTCTCGTCGAACGCATCCGCCGCGTCGGCCCCGACGAGCTCGAATACCGCGTCACCATCAACGATCCGAGCACGTTCACCCGCCCGTGGACGCTGTCGATTCCGTACATCAACACCGGCGAGGATATGTTCGAGTACGCATGCCACGAAGGAAACTACGGCATGGAAGGGATCCTCAGCGGCGCGCGTGAGGAAGAGCGCAAAGCGGCGGAAGCGAAGAAGTAGGGCCGGCGGACCGGCCGGGGAGTCATACATGGGAATCATCGGACGTGGACTTGTTCTCAGTGCGCTGGTGCTGGCGTGCGGCGCATCGCTCAGCGCGCATCATTCTTTCGCGGCTGAATTCGATGCCAATCAGCCGGTACAACTGAAGGGCACCGTGGCGAAAGTCGAGTGGATCAACCCGCACACCTGGATCCATCTCGACGTGAAGAAAGCCGACGGGACCACCGAGCGGTGGATGATTGAGGGTGGAACGCCGAACACGCTGCTACGGCGTGGGCTGACGAAGGCCTCGCTGCCCGAGGGTACCGAACTGGTCGTGGATGGCTACAAGGCCAAGAACGGCTCCAATCGCGCCAACGGCCGTGACGTGACCTTCACCGACGGGCGCAAGATGTTTCTGGGTTCGTCGGGTACCGGCGCTCCGCGCGATGGAAGGGACGCCAGCGAGAAATAGCGCTCGCCTGCACGGAATGGGCTGCGCGGTCGCGTTCATCGCGGCCGCGCTCCTCCTCGCATCGCACGTCGCCGCACAGTCCACTCGGGTCACGTTTGAACAAGCCGCTGCGGTCCTGAGTTCGCTCCCATCAAACCTGCCGCGCGAATTGCGCGGCCGTTCGACGCAAGAGATCGCCCGGCTGTGGCCGGCATGGATCGAGCAGCACGATCGCGACGTCCGCGCCCGCCTCGCCCGCGGCGATGAAGACTCCCTCGTCAACTTCTGGCTCTATGGCACCAGCTTCACATCTCGCCCGCCTGCCGTTGCGCCTCGCGCGGCCGGCCCAGCGACGCAACGTACACCCACAACGCCGGCACTCGCGCTCGACGACACCATCACGGGTCGGCTCGAGGATCTCCTCGACCGCGTGACCGCGCCGGGCGACAACGAGCGGCTGCAGTT
>DATCXH010000917.1:0-3232 GCA_036565925.1 Vicinamibacterales bacterium | reverse complement strand
CGCACCCGCACCCGCACCCGCACCCGCACCCGCACCCGCGACGGCGAGTCTTTCATGGGCCGCACCCGCCGGGGCGACGGTTGCCACGTACCGCGTCTACTACGGCTTTTCACCGTCCACTTACTTCCAGGCCCCGAGTTCCGGCGTGTCCACGGGCAGTTCGACGGCCTACACCGTGACGGGTCTCCAAAGCGGGCAGACATACTACTTCGCCGTGACCGCTGTCGATGCGAGCGGCCGCGAGAGTCCGTTTTCGAATGAAGCCAGCAAGCTGATTCCCTGATCGCAGTTGTCCCGTCGCAATTGGAGCGGCATGCGCAAGCTGCGGCATGCCCGTTGCGACGAGGATGCGACCCAACCATTCATAGCTAGAGTCATTTCATGAAAACCGACCACTTCAAGAAGTTCTTCCTCTTTGGAATTCTGCTGGCGGGTGCCGAACTGTCCATCGCATGCGATGTCACGCTGAGCCCCGGAGCGAGCGTCGCCGCCGCGGTTTCATCGGCTCCGAGCGGAGCGACGGTCTGTCTGAATGCCGGCTCCTATCCCGCCTTCAATGCCTCGATCAACAAGTCGAGCCTGACGACGATCACCGCGTCGCCTGGACTGAGCCGTTCACAGGTGTCCATCTCCTCGGTGAACGTGGGTTCCTCGCAGAACCTGGCCTTCGTGGGGATGACGATCGGCTCGACGAACGTGAGCGTGCCAGGCGGCGCGGCGTCGTTGCATATCCAGTTCAGGAACAACGCCTTCACGGGTGCGCTGAACATCTTCACGCCGCAGAACGTCAACCAGGACACGCGCATCGACGGGAACACCTTCGCGAACGTCGGACAGGGAGCCACCGAGGGACGTTTGGGTGTGCGCGGATACAACAACAACACGGTGAACGGCGTCGTCATCTCCAACAACGTGTTCAGCGGCTCCGGCCCGTCCGATGGCGTGCAGATCATCGGCGGCGCCTATGGCACTGTCATCGGGCCGGGGAACGAGTTCGTCGGGATCAAGCAAAGTGGATGCGGCACCGTTCATTGCGATCCGATCCAGTTCTATGGCGCGACGCGTTCGACGATCACGGGCAATTACTTCCATGGCAACTCGACGGGCCTGATGGTCAACGGCGGTGACGGGCCCGCGACGATCACCCACAACGTGTTCGTCACCGATGGCGAGTATCCGGACCAGATCGTGCGCGCCGGCACGTCGGGAGACGTCATCACGCATAACACCTTTGCCAACGGCGCCAACATGCGATTCGGCGACTCGCTGGGAACGGTGAGCAATGCCTTGATCCGGGACAACATCATCACCGGGTCGTTGAATCTGCAGTACGGGCAGACGCTGTCGGCGCTCGGGACGATCGACCACAACCTCATCAGCGGTTCGGCCATTGGCGCGGGCGGAATCAAGGGGGTGCCGACGTATACGGGTGGGAGCAAGCCAACGACATGGGCAGGCTACCAACTCACATCGGGTTCGCTCGGATACAAGGCGGCGTCCGAGGGAGCCGACATGGGTGCGAATTCCTTCGGCGGCGCGCTTGTGGCGATGCCGGCGCCCACGAACCTGCAGGTGAAATAAGCGAGTTCTGCCGGGCGACTCGGCTGAGCGAGTCGCCCGGCAGAGGCGCGGCCGAACCGTCGGCCTCGATTCGCTCTTCCCCCACCGGGATTGCGTAGCTACGTCTTCTTCGCGACCGCGATCACGGTGGTCGTGAGCAGCTCTTCCTCGGCGTAATCGGCCAATTCGCCGCGTATCTCGTCGGTGAGATGCGGTCTGCATCGCTCCGACTCGCCTTCGATCGTGCGGAAGTGGATCGAATCGAACGTCGCCTCGAGCATGCGCCGCCATTCAGACAGACGCACCTTGTTCAGATAGCACGTCTCGATCCTCGCGGCCTGGCAGCTCGGTCGGAGATGCTTCCACGGCTTCATTGCGACTGCCGCGCCGCTCCATCTGGGATCGTGATCACCGGCGATGGCGGTGTAGAGATGCAGATCGAGGTAGAAGACCCCGCCGGGTTTCAGAACGCGCTTGACCTCCTGCAATGCCTGCCGAGGGTCGGATATGTGCTCGAAGACGGAGAAGGAGAAGACGCCGTCGAAGCAATCGGCGGGGAAGTCCAATGCAAGCGAATTCATGCGCAGCAGCCGCACATCGTATGAACCATGGAAGTCGGTTACCGCGGAGAGTTGTCGCTTGAACGCCCTTCGCGTGCCGAGCAGCGTGTTTGCAAAGGTCTTCAGCGTCCGATAGGGACCTGCGAATCTGAGCAGATTCACGGCGCTTCGGAGGTAAGGGCGGTGAAAGGGCGGCTCCGTGTCGATGGCGGTCACCTTGTTTCGCTGCGAGAAGGACAAGGTGTAGGCGAGCTTCTGTCCGCACCCGATTTCGAGCAGCTCCTTGTCGCGCCAAGGGATGCCGTAGCACTCCAGAATCTGGGCATAGGCCAGCGACGTCCGCCAGTGAACGACTTGAGCGGCCGCTCGCGCCTGCCGCGCGCGGAGCAGCGACTGCCACAGCTCGAAGAAGAGACCTCGATTCAGCCTGATGTAGGTTTCCGTCGTCATGAGTTTGGTCGTCGAAAGCGGGCCGAGAAGCGATGTGCCAGCAGGGCTCAATGCCCGGGGCGCCCAAGGGTGGAAGTCCTCCGACCGGCGGATGTTTCGATCCGCCGCCGACGACCCGCCGCCCGTTCGGCGTCGCCACCAGGCGGCGCGCCCGGCTTCGGACATGCGGTCTGCGAGCGATCGAAGGGCAGCAGCATGCGCGGGTCGGCGACTCGCCTCATGGGCACGGGCCGATGAGGCAGGGCGCGGGCAAGAAGCTCGCGCGTCTTGCGCCAATGCAGCTCCGCGTCGAAGCGGGAGATCTCGATGCACGAAGTGCGGATCGGCAGGAAGCGCGCCCACTTGTGCTTGATGTAGCGATAGCAGCGGTAGAACTCCGCCGGCAAGACCAGGAGCTGATTCGTGTTGTGGATGCACGGCGCGGGGACCGCATAGTTCGCCCAACCTCTGCTGCGCGCACTGAGGCACACGTCGACGCCATACATGTGGAAGTGCGGCAGCTGCGGATCGAAGCGCAGCCCGGAGGACTTGCGAAAGACGAGAACGATCTCGTCCAGGGTCTCGACGGGTTCGGGTTTGTCGATCCATTCGCCGTGAAGACCGAGCCCCGTGGTATGGATGCGGCCGAGATACACGGGGCCCGGCCGGCCATCGTCGGCCTT
>DATCXH010000722.1:0-2665 GCA_036565925.1 Vicinamibacterales bacterium | reverse complement strand
TGGTCACAGTGACCGGAACGGAACGGATCGGGTGGACCCAAACTGTTCAAGCGTCGCAGAGCATCCAACAATTTCGATTCGCCGCCTATATCGACAACCGTTCACGCGCGAATCTCGCGAGTGTGCAATGCGCCACGAGCGGCACGGCCAATGTGTTCAATTGCTCTGCGGCACTCCCCCAAATGTCACAAGGGCGTCATTCCCTTCAGCTTTCCGCCTTCGACACGGCGGGAGCCGAGAGCGCCCCTTCAACCGAGCTCGTCCTGAACGTCGTTGGGCGAGTCGTCGTGTCTTCGGCTCCTGTTCCGGGCATCCCGGCCAGGACCTGCGTTGATGCATCCGGAGAAGCGGCCTGCTACGCCGTTGACGTGCTGGTGCAGGGGCTGGCGCAGCCGAGCAACCTGTTGACCACCGCAGATGGCCGATTGCTGTTCGTCGAACGACAGACCGAAGTCTTCCTGTTCGAAAGAGGGCAGCTTCTGCGCAGTACCCTCGTGCCGCCGGACTCCGGTGCGACGATTCAATCGATCGCACTCGCCGCCGACTTCGATAGCAGCCGTTTTGTGTTTGCCGCAATCGCCGCTGCGCGCGACGATCAGCGAACGCTCTCGATCGTGCGCTTCCGCGAAGCAGGCGGCACCCTGGCGGAGGCGGCCGTCATCGTGCCCGACTTGCCGATCGCTAACGCGGGAGAGGTCGCTTTGTCTGTCGGCAACGGCAACGACCTGTATGTCGCACTGCCGGCCGCAGAGACAACGAGCACGAGCAGCGCGGGGGTCATTTTGCGATTCGATTCGCAAGGTGCTGCCAAAGGACAGTCACGCCTGGCTTCACCGGTGCTTGCCGAGTCCAGCCCGCGTCCCGCGAAACTCGCATGGGATGACGGGCGATTGTGGCTCGCCGGTCTCGAGACAGCGACCTCACCGGCGCTGGGCCAATTGTCGATGGAGCGCGACGCTACACCGGACCCCGGGCCGCGTCACGCCGAGCCGGTGCAAGTGAAAGGGTTTCCCTCAGCGGGATGGGGAGTGCGCGATCTCGCGCCGTCAGAGGGCGCTGCGAGGAGCGAACAGTCGGGTCTGTTCTTCGTGCTCGAGAATCCGCGTGCGCTCTACCGACTCGTCAACAACGAGAACGGCGTCCTGACGCCGGCCCTCGTCCCTCTCACCTCGCTGCTGCCGGAAGCGGTCTCGACTGCACCAAATGACGTCGTGTATGTCGCCGCAATGCTCGCGTCGGATCCATCGCAGGGCGTCATTCTGCGGCTGATGCCGGTCGCGGCACGTCGCGCACTTCCGCGTTAAGTCGCGGGGACCAGTCGCGAATCTCGTGAGGCATGCACCGGCGGCGAAGCCGGCTGCTCTTCACTCTCTTTGGCGAGCACTTCCACGAGCGACGCGAACGCGAAGTTCGACACGAGTCGTTCCAAACGACCTTCGGTCTCACCAAGGTTGCGGTAGTGACGAAATCGACTGAGCCACGACCCCGGCAGACGAGGCTGATCGGGATCGATTTCCCACGGGTGGATATAGAAGATCGCCGGTCGTCCTTCGACGTCGTTCAATCGACGAATTCCCCACTGCGTCCACGCATAGGGCAGTAGACGGAAATACCCGCCACCGGCCACAGGGAAATTCGTTCCACCCACGCGCACCGTAGAACCGGGGCATTCCCAGATCGTTCCCGAGTTCGTCTGCACGGTGTGAAACCGGCGAGGCGCCGACGGCACACCATACCGATCGTGACGAATCGGAAAGATGCTCGCGTCGTAAATGAACCCTTCCTCGAGAAGTATGTCGAGTGCCCAGAACGATCGTTTGATGATCGAGAAGCTCGGCGCTCGATATCCGTATACGGGTACCTTCACTGCTGCGGCGATGGCCTCACGCGAGCGACGGAGGTCATCTCGGAACTGCTCGGGCGTCTGGTCGTAGACCAGGCGATGCGAAAACCCGTGCGATCCGATCTCGTGCCCGCGCGCAGCGATATCCCGCACGAGACCCGGAAAGCGTTCAGCCACCCATCCGAGTACGAAAAACGTCGCGCGGACATTCGCGCGATCAAACAATTCGAGCAGTCGCTCCGTATTCCGGCTCACACGGCTGTCGAGCGTCTCCCACTCAGAGCGTGACACCGTATTTTCAAACGCGGACACATGGAAGTAGTCCTCTACGTCTACCGTCATGGCATTGACGATTGGCGTCTCAGACTGCGCAGGACTCTTCATTCGTGGTCCCAAGACGATGCAAGCATATCGCCACAGAAGGCCCTCGCTCGGCACACATACGCCAAGCCATCCCTCTTCCGATCCAGGTGGGAATCGGAGTGGCTAAAGTTGACCCGGCGCCGGTCGTCTAGGAATGACATGACATTAGTCCTCGGACGCAGCACCTTTCAGAGTCTGCGAGATTCCGGCGTTCTGCACGACTTCGAAGCCGCTCGCGTGCCTCCGTTCGGCCGGAGGATCCGTTTTCGCTCTCTGATCGAAGACTGTCCCAGTTCAACGCGTTCAACAGGTTGGCGATGAGGCCGTCCATCGTCGTCCAAACTCACACGATGCTCGGAAAATGGTGGTACCAAAGCACATTTGCTTGTTCTTAATACGGCAGACTTTTTTCTTTAGGGCCAAGGTAGGTTCAGGTTTGAAGATACCCGGCCTGTCCAG
>DATCXH010000904.1:0-2081 GCA_036565925.1 Vicinamibacterales bacterium | reverse complement strand
TCCTTTTACGGGCGAGATGCTTACTGCCGTGCCCGCGCTGCGACCGGACGTCGCTGTGGTTCACGCCCAGAGAGCGGACCGCGCGGGCAACGTGCTGATCGCGGGGATCATCGGCGTGCAGAAAGAGGCGGTACTGTCGGCCGGGCGATCGGTTGCGACGGTCGAGGAAATCGTCGACGACCTCGGCACGACCGGAACCAATGCGATCGTGCTGCCGTCGTGGACCCTCAACGCGGTGGCGCTTGCACCAGGCGGTGCCCGGCCGTCGTACGCGCACGGGTACTACGACCGCGACAATGCCTTCTACACGGCCTGGGACGCCATCGCCCGCGACCGTGAGCGGTTCACGGAATGGATTGATGCCAACGTCAAGCATTCTGCCGGAGCCGCGCGCGCATGACCTGGTCGGCATCCGAGATGATGACGGTCGCAGCAGCGCGCGCGCTCACCAACGATGACATCTGCTTCGTTGGAATCGGCCTGCCATCGGCGGCCTGCAACCTTGCCCGCCTGACGCACGCGCCGCGCCTGACCCTGGTCTACGAGTCCGGAACGCTGGAGACCAAGCCGCACGTTCTGCCGCTGTCCATTGGCGATGGCGAGCTGTACGAAACCGCGCTGACGACGGTCTCAGTGCCCGAGATGTTTCAGTACTGGTTGCAAGGCGGACGGATAACGGTGGGCTTTCTCGGCGGCGCGCAGGTGGATCGGTTCGGAAATCTCAACAGCACCGTCATCGGACCGTATGCGAAGCCGAAGGTGCGGCTTCCTGGAAGCGGCGGAGCGACCGAGATCTCCACGTCCTGCCACCGCATCTACATCGTGATGCGCCACGGCCGGAAGTCGTTCGTCGAGAAGCTTGATTTCCTGACCTCCCTCGGCCACGGTCCGACCGGCCGCGAACGACGCGCCCTGGGACTTCGCACCGAGGGGCCGTCCCTGATCGTGACCGACCTCTGCACGATGCGGCCCGATGCCGAGTCGAAGGAGTTCGAAGTTGTGACGCTGCATCCTGGCGTAACCGCGGATGCGGTCCGCGAAAACACCGGTTGGCCGGTTCGATTCGCCGGGCAGGTCCACGAGACGCCGGCACCGACGCCCGATGAACTCGGCGCACTGCGTGACCTCAACGCGCGTACTGCGCAGGCTCACGGTGTGACTGCAGCCGAGTAGTGTCATGAGCGCCGGGGTTGCACGAATCACGGTCACGCGCAAGGACCCGCGTGATGTCCAGGATCGGCAGGTGGAGGTCTCCCTGGATGGCGAACGTCTCGCCACCCTGCTTTATGGCAAGGAAGTGACCCGGGAGGTGTCGCCTGGCCAGCATCGCCTTCGCGCCCACAACACGCTCTTCTGGAAAACCATCGACTTCGATCTTGCGCCAGGCGAGCATGCACGATTCAGGGCGATCAATCGGGCCGGCGCCGGGACGTTTTCGATGCTTGGCGTGCTCGGAGTCGGGCCCTTGTTCCTGACGTTCGAAAGGGAACAGAACCCGCCGGGCGCACCGCAGTCCGAATGACCTCGATCCACACCCAGGTCGCAATCGTTGGCGCAGGCCCGGCGGGCCTGATGCTCGGGCATCTCCTGCACCTGCGTGGCGTCGATTCGGTGATCCTCGAGAACCGCAGCCGCGAGTATGTGATCGAGCGCGTCCGCGCCGGCGTCCTCGAGCAGGGCACTGTCGACTTGATGATCGCGTCAGGCGTCGGCGATCGCCTGCGTCGTGAAAGCATGCGGCACGGCGGCATTTACATCGCATTCAACGGCCGGCGCCATCACATCGACATGGAGGGGCTGACGAACGGCCGTGCCATCACGATCTATGGGCAGAACGAGGTCGTCAAGGATCTGATCGAGGCCAGAACGTCGACGTCCCGACCGTTGTTCTTCGAGGTTGAAGATGTCGCACCGTCCGGCTTCTCCGAGGCAAAGCCGTCTGTCTCGTTTCGAAAGGACGGCGAGCACCACGAGGTCTCGGCCGATTTCATCGCCGGCTGTGATGGCTTTCACGGCGTTTGCCGAACCGTGATCGCCGATCATCTCCAGGTCTACGAGCGCGAGTATCCGTTCGGCTGGCT
>DATCXH010000879.1:0-10398 GCA_036565925.1 Vicinamibacterales bacterium | reverse complement strand
GGGGCGGCAGGGCCGGACGTGAAGGCGGCGCACAAGCGGCACCGGCCGCAGAGGCCACGGGTCGTCCGGGCGCCGGTACGCAAGCGCCAGCTGGTGGCGGCGGTGACACCAACGCGGCATTCGGCGGCGGTCGCGGCGGCGTACAGCTCGAACCACCGACCGAAGGTTTCCCATACGATCCGAAAGGTCCTCCCGTTGCCACCTTCTTCGAGGCCGGCGGCAATATGGAGGGCGGTCTCCCCTACACGCCATGGGCAGCCGAAATCCGCAAGCAGCGCCTTGCTCTGCAAGCGCGCGACAATCCCGACGCGAACTGCATGCCCATGGGCTTCCTGCAGTTTCACCAACAGCCGCAGCCGCGCATGATCATCCAGACGCCGAAGATGATCATCATCGAGTACGAGGCGAACTACGGGATCCGTCACATTTATCTTGATGGGCGCAAGCTGCCGCCGCAGGGTGAGCCGCAGCCGTTTTGGTACGGCTACTCAGTCGGCCGGTGGGAAGGCGACACGCTCGTTGTCGAAACCAACAACCTGCGCGGCGCTGAAGACGGCCCGTACGATGGGTGGCTCGACGTCAACGGGAGCCCCTATAGCCAACAAGCGAAGTTCACCGAACGCTTCCGTCGTCTCGATTACTCGCATCTACAGATCGACATGACGGTGGACGATCCGAAGGCGTACACGAAGCCGTGGACCGTGCGCGTCGATCAGCGGATCGTGCCCGACGGAGAGCTGATCGAGTTCGTCTGCAACGAGAACCAGCAGTTCCGCAGAAAGATCAAAATCGATTAGGCGAGAGACAACGGAGAGCGCGGAGACAACGGGCGCTCCGCCTCTCCGTTTCCTACTTGCGCAGTACCAAATTCCCCGCGCCGAGATTGGCCTTGAGCGTGTACCTGCCCTTCCCTGACCAGCTCGCGCGCTGAAGCAGCCCGAAGCTGTCTTCAGTTTTCGCCCCGGCAAACGCACCGACATTCAAGTCGCCGGCTTTCACCGACGCTTCCATGCTGGCGTATTCGTTCGGATTGCCGATCGAGATCTCGGCGTTGCCCGCCACGCTGTCGATGTCCTTGTTACCTGTGATTCCGGAGAGCACGAGATTGCCGCCGCTCAGCCGCACGATGAGGTCCGAGGTCTTCGGCACTTCGATCGTCGCCTGAAAGTTGGTGCTCGGCGTCTCCGTAACGGCGATCGTCGCGCGCGTCGAGTTGGCGGTAAGCGCGACACGCGCACGAGGGGAGCCATCGCCGATGATCACTCGGATGTGCGTATCCGATGCGGGGCGAATCGTGTAGCTTCCGGCGCCGAGCTGCATCTCGATACGGCCCGCAGACACGAACAGTTTTTCGTTCAGTCCGTACTGCGCGTGCAGAACGGGAAGCACAACTGCTGCAGCAAGGACGATGAATGCGGTGCGTGATGGGTGCATATGCCGAGCCCGGGGGGACTCGGCAGTTCTTATACACCGACACGGTCCAGTCTGGCGATCTGGCTCAGCGGTTGCGATTGTCCCGTCGGTCCTCGTCGCGACCGTCGCCGCGGTTCTGTCCGTTCTGTCCGCCCCACGTCCAGTGATCGGCCCGTCGCTCGATGCGCTTGAGCCGGATCCGGTTGTCGTTGGGATTGCGATTTGGGCTGGCCCAGATGCGGACGACGTCGCCAGGCCGCAGCGTCTTGGCGGTGATGCCGTCACGCTCGAGACGCGAGACGCTCGCCCACTCCGCCGCGTACGGTTTCCGCCCTCCACCAAATGGCTCCTGACCCATCACGTGGATCCAGGAGTGCGGGTTCTTGTATTGGAACTCGAGGATTTCGCCTTCGATTTCGATCGTGTCGGCCTCGATGTAATACTCCGCGAACGAGTGATGACCCTGCGCGGGAGCGCAAAGAGCCGCGACGCCGATCCCCACGAGCATCCAGGTGCGCATGCGTTGCTCCATCATTTTTCAGGCGCACCTGAAGGTGCGCCTCTACGCTCGTCCTTCACCAGCGCGAAAAGATCGGCCTTCGTCATCGGCCGATCCGGATTGAGAGCATGGACCATGACGTGCCGGTCGAAGTCCAGTTGCAGCCGCTCGATGTTCTGCACCAGCGTCGCGATTGACGGGCTCACCGGTTGACCTGCCGGCGGCGGGTTGAAATCCGCGGTAAACAGAATCTTCTCCTTCGGGAGATACACCATCAGCATTGCGTCGCTGTGCTCGAGGCCAGACACATGGTGAATTTCGATCGTGCGCGTCTCGTCCTGCAGCACCATCTTCTCAATCACGCTCTCGACCTTCGGCTTCTTCTTCGATTTGGCCAGCGTATCTCCGACCAGCGTGCGCGGCGACAGCAGCGCCTGCTCGACGAAGTACTTGCTGTTGTCGTCGGTCAGGACGATCGCCCCTTCGGCACAGAACGGCGCCAGCCCGCTCATGTGATCGAAATGTGGGTGCGTGTTGACGACGTACTTGATCCGCTTGTTCGGAAACAGCTTCTTCACTTCCGAGATCACGGCGAGGCCGCGCGCTTCACTCTCTCCGCCCTCGAGCACGACGACGTGGTCGCGGAACTCGACGGCCAACGAGACATATCCGCCAGTGATGCGATAGACACCATCGGCGAGCTTCTCTGATGCAACCGGGACTGGCTCCAGCGGCCGCGGTGCCGCCGTCGTCGTTGACGGTGTGAGCAGCGTCGCGAGGTTGGCCGGATTCGCACGCGCCTCACGCAGAAGCGCCACGTAGGTTTCCATGCCGACGCGACGTTGCGTGATCTTCGCGGGTCCGAGAAGTCCTCCGCCGAAGTCGGCGTAGTCAGTAAAGAACGTTTCGACATGCAGGTCGCCCAGCACTGGATGCTCGACCCAGGTCTCAACGCGCTCGACGATCTGCTGCGGGTTGATGTAGCCAATCACGCGATACGACTGACCCGATGGCGCCTTCTGTGCGGGACTCCACGTCACGACCTGGTACGTGACGCCGTCGACCTTCCGCGAACGCACCGTGGCGTTGTTCGCCAGAGCGCCCTTCAGAAATCCCCACGGGGTAACCCAGATCTCCATCTGCGCCGGCCAGCCTTCACCCGATGGCGCGGTCAATTCAAACGGGCGTGGTGCGGCAGCAGGTCCGGTCGGCGGCGGCGTGCGGGGACCAGCGATAGGCACGGCGATGCCGGTCTCACGTAATGCGGGCTTCGTGAAATCAATCGCTCGCGTGTAATTCCTGATCGAGGTCGATGACAGGCCGAATGAGATCGTGCGGCTCTGACCGAAATTGCCGTAGGCGGCTTCGCCCGAGTAGACGATGGCGTTGAGGTTCGAGGCGCCGATCGCCTTGAGCGCGCCTTCGACAACGGTCTTCGCGTCCTGAGCAGCGGCACTCGCAGGAACGAAGATCCAGAGCAGAGCTGACAGTGCCGCGCTTGCGCGCGCTACCTGCCGCATGTGGCATCCTCCCCCCCGCCCCGCAACAGCATACCTTGGTCCTTGGTCCTTAGTGCTTGGTTCTTGGTCCGTCCTTGGTCCTATGGTCCGTCCTTGGTCCTTGGTCCGTCCTTGGTCCTTGGTCCGTCCTTGGTCCTATGGTCCGTCCTTGGTCCTATGGGCAAAGGACGCAGATATAATTCCGGGCCCTAGGAGTCCGCATGCACCTGACTCGAGTTCGTCGTGCGGTGTCCCTCGCCTTCGCACTATTGCTCGTGCCCAGTGCGGTCTTCGCGCAGTGGCTCAATTACCCCACGCCGGGTGTTCCGCGGTTGCCCGACGGCAAACCCAATCTCTCGGCGCCGGCACCGCGTACTGCGGACGGCAAGCCAGACCTCTCGGGAATCTGGTCGGGCGCCGGGCCGTCCTACCGGTTCAACATCGCCCAAGACCTCGACACGAAAGACATTCAGCCGTGGGCCGAGGAATTGTTCATCAAGCGGGTGCGCGACTCGCGGATGGACAGCCCGCTCTCGAAATGTCTGCCGGTCAGCGTGCCGTATCACAACTTCTTCAACCTCACGCGGATCGTCCAGACGCCGTCGTTGACCGTCATGCTCTACGAGTCAGCCAACGTGCCGCCGCGGACCGTCTTCACCGACGGACGCGAGCTCCCGAAGGATCCGAACCCGACCTGGTTCGGCTACTCCGTCGGACGCTGGGAAGGCGACACGCTGGTCATCACGACGACCGGCTTCAACGATCAGGGCTGGCTCGATAGCTCAGGACATCCGCAGACAGAGTCGCTTCGTTTGACCGAGCGTCTGCGCCGCCGCGACTTCGGCCACATGGACTACGAGATCACCATCGACGATCCGAAGGTGTTCACGAAGCCGTTCACGATCAAGCGCGAGCGCGTGCTGTCTCCCGATACGCAACTGCTCGAGGACGTCTGTGAGAACGAGCGCAGCCGCGTCCGCATGTCGGGCGATACGGGCGTCCGGCTGCGACCGGAACAAGTGGCACCGCTTGCCGGCGTCTACGAGGCGGGACCGGGGCGCGAGTTCACCGTAACCGTCACCGAAGATCTCGTATTCGTGAAGGGCCTGAACGAACCCAAAGTTCCACTGCTCGTGCAGTCGGAGACCAGGTTCATGTCGACCACCACGCCGATCGGGCTCGAGTTCTTCAAGGACGCGCGCGGTAACGTCACGTCTGTGGTCGTGCGAGGAGGCGCGGCCGCGGAGACGAAGTACGTCCGAAAGAACACGTCAGCACCAACCAAGTGACCGCTCGTTTCATCGTTGGCACCGTGATCGCGGCCACGACAATCGCCATGGCCGCGCCCATCAGCGTCGCGTCGTCGCCGCTCACCGTCGATGCCCATCTCGCACTCGAGAAGCGGTGTGGCACACCCAAGGACGCGTCTCCGGAATCGATCGCTGCCCTGCGTCGAGGGCGCTGGGTGCCCTTTCTTCATCTCGATCAAGCCCTCGCACGCAATGGGATCGAGGTCGTCGGCGGAATGACTGCGGCCTCGCCGGGCTGCGCGCCTGAAAGCTTCAATCTGTTCGTGTTTGTGAATGGATCGTTTGCGGGCACGGTCTCTGAGACCGAAATGAAACCGTCGCGCGACCGTGCAGCCGGCGCCGTTCGCATCACCGGCGCGGACACGTTCACCGTGGAGTTCGCGCGCTATATGCCGGGTGATGCCGAGTGTTGTCCGTCTTCGCGGGAGCGAGTGAGCTATCGCGTCGAGAAGACGGGCAGCGGTCCGGCTCTGGTGCAGACCGACGCCCGTCAAATTCGGTAGGGACGTAGGCGGGTCTAAAGACCCCCCTCTACGTGGCTACATGGCGCGTAGGCGGGTCTGAAGACCCGCCTCTACGTGGCTGGTTATTTCGCGCGGCCCTTGTAGCCCTGCGCGATCATCTGGATCGCCCACACCTGCGCCGCATTCGCGACTTCGGTGCCGTCGGCCTGCGTGGCGCCTCGCGCGAGGATATACAGCGTCTTCTTGTCCTTGCCACCGAATGCCGCAGTGATCACGCCGCGCGGCGTCGGGATAACGCCCAGGTTCTTGCCGTCCGGTCCAAGGACTTCGACGCCGGCGTTCGTGGTCACGTAGACGCGGCCATCCTTGTCGATGGTGCTGCCGTCTCCGCCGCTGGCGAGCTTCGCGAATTCACGCTGGTTCGTCAGCGAGCCGTCAGGCTGCACATCGAACGCCGCCATCGCCGGACCGTTGGTCGCATAAAGCGTCTTCTCGTCGGCGCTGAGGACGATGCCGTTCGGCGTCGTCGTGCCGTACTTCGTGACGACGCCCTTCGGATCGGCGTAGTAGACACCGCCCATCGTGAAGTACACGCCGCCCTTGCTGTCGGCGGTGAGATCGTTGATGACGCCGCCGATGCAGTCGAGCGGGTCGCCCTGATATTTATCCGCCAGTACTTTGCGCTGCGGCGCCAGCTGCGTCACGTTCGCGCGCAACCCGCGCTCGACGATGAAGAGCGCCTTCTTCTTGTTCATCGACAGTGCACCGCCGGTGTGCGTGTCGGAATAGGCGACTGACGGCTTGCCGTCTTTGTCGAGTTTGATGACCTTGCTGTTGTCGTTTTGCGCCACCAACAACGCACCATCATCGGTACCGACGATGCCATCACCGTTGTTGCCGGCTTCCTGCCAGAGGAATTTCCACTGCTGACCCGCGGCGATCACACCGGGAATCGCTTCGACTTTGTACTCGCGGATGCCGGGTACCTGCGCAGGAGGACCACCCGCTCGGCCCGCTCCGCCGCCTCCGCCACGACCGCGTCCCGCTGGAGGTGGCGTCTTGCACGTCTTAATCAGCGCCTCATAACCCGGATCAGCCGGCGCCTGGACCGACGGCGCGGGTGGATTGGCTGGAGGTGCCGGCAATCGCGGCGGCTGATTCTGCGCGAACGCCACACTCGTTCCCAGCAGGCATGCGGTGATTGCAAGAAGCCCCTTCGATCTCATGACTGTCTCTCCCAATGAACAACCATCAGCGATGATACTTCTCACTCGAGTTCCGACCACCAGTTCAAAACAACGGTGATCGGCCACGTATCGGTTTGTGAATCTCGTCCCGGCATCAGGAACTGCTGTCCGTCGCGGCTTACGACATAACCGCCAAACGCGAGATTGGGCCCGCCGGCCGTCTTGAACAACTCACGCGGGACGCCGGTCGAGAACGCGGCACCCGCGTTCACGTCCACGGACATCAGCGTCGACGAGGGTGACAGGAAGAACAGCTCCTTGCCGTCGCGGCGCCACCGCGGGGCGATGCCGCCGTCGATGGAGATCTTCGTGCGGAACGATGAGGGGGGCACCGCCTGGACATAGACTTCATCGCGGCCGGATTCATCCGACACGAAAGCGTAATACCGGCTGTTTGGGGAAAAGTGACCGTCGCGCAGCCGTCCGTTGGGCGGTTGTATGTTGGTCGGTTTCTCCCCGTCGTCTAGCGGGATCATCGTGAACCCTCCCGACAAACCAGCCAGCACCATTCGACCGTCCGCTGACCAATCCCACAGTCGACCCACGGTCTTCGCGATCTGACGCTCGCCGCTGCCATCGACACTGACAATGACGGCGGTTCCGTCACTTCTTCGATACGCAATCTTCTTCCCGTCGGGTGACCACACGGGATCGAAGGCATTACGCAAGAACGTGATCTGCGTCGAAGCCCCTCGCGCCAATTCAGTGATCCAGATGTCACTACCCGAGCCAAACCTGGTTCCCACGAGGCGTTCACCGTCGCCAGATAACCGCGGGTTCCTGACCGACGCTCCCCTTGTCAGTCTCTGGACTTCGGCACCCGATCGATTCAGCCAGATGAGTTGTGAAACTTCAGCAACGCCCCCGGTCTGAAACGCGAGTACTCCGTTTGCAGCACCAACCGCGGGTCGAAGTGGTGGGTTCGCGACCAAACCGATGTCGTTGACGATCACTTTCGGCGCGCCACGCACCACGCCGGCGGTCTCGTCGAATTCCTGCGCGAGCAGATCGGTATTGCGAACGAACAACAGATACGACTTGCCCATCGGAGTTCGGGTCATCAGCGCTGCGCCATTCACTGTGTCGACGACGAGGGTTCGCTCTGGCGAATTGACTCTCGCCAGCTGTATCGACCCCGACGGGGTTGCGTTCACGAGGATCAGGAACCGCTGGCCGTCAGGGAGAAAGAACGGAAACGCCCCTGAAGAATCTCCGTCCCGTCGCGGGACGAGCACTGGCTTTTGGCCGTTGCTCCACCGCGAGATGCCGCCGCCGGCGAGTACGAGCAGTGTGCCCTCGAGATTCGCCGTCCCGTGCCAGGGCCCGGCCACGTTGAAGAGCGTCCGCGGAGAGCCAGCACCCACTTCGATCTGCTTCAGGTAGTTGTCAGGAAGCGTGGTGAATCCCAGCGACCGGCCATCAGCGAACCAGAAGGGGTGTACTGCGTTTTCGGTCCCGGGAAGCACGCGCGTATCGAGGCGATCGAGCGGGCGCACATGAATGCGCGTCATGCCGTCTGCGTCGGTTACGGTGTAAGCAATCGTCCGTCCGTCGGGCGAGATCGCCGGTGTGCCGAGCGGCAGCGTCGATCCCGCCGGCGCATGAATCTGAAAACGCATCACTTGTGGCGCGGGCGCAGGACGAAGCGCGAGATACCCGATCGCGGCACCGGCGACCGCGGTCAACGCTGCGAACGGCGCAAGGCGCAGCCACAGTGGACGAGGAGCGCCTGCGGGCTCGACCTTCGTGACGACTGCTGGAGTCTCAAAGACTCCATCGAGTGCCAGCCGCACATCGCCGATCGCGTGCAGCCGCTGGCGTGCGTCTTTCCGCAGGCACAACTCGATGACACGACGAAGACGTGGCGGAGCAGGAGCCGGTAATCCTGAAAGGTCCACGTCGCGTTCGAGTACGCGCGCGAGCGTGACCGAGACATCCTCTGCATCGAAGGCACGCTTTCCGGTCAGCATCTCGTACAGGACGCAGCCGAAAGCCCAAATGTCGGTGCGCTGATCGACCGGCTTGCCCCGCGCCTGTTCCGGGCTCATGTAGGCGGCCGTGCCGAGAATGACACCCATCTGGGTCATCGCGGGCGTCGTGATCGTGGGCGAGAGCGACAGTGACGACGACATCGCCGACGGTGTTTCCATCGCCTTGGCGAGGCCGAAGTCGAGCACCTTGACCGTACCGTCGTCGCGCACCTTCACGTTGGCGGGCTTGAGATCGCGGTGGACGATGCCACGCTCATGCGCCGCCTCGAGCGCTTCGGCGATCTGACGCGCGATGACCAGTGCTTCATCGACCGGAATAGGGCCAGCCTGGATGCGTTCGGCCAACGTCGGCCCCTCGACCAGTTCCATGACCAGGGCGATCATCCCCGCCTGCGCTGAGCCTGTCGAAGGGTGCCTTTTCTCGACGCCGTGGATGTGTGCAATGTTCGGGTGATTCAGCGAGGCGAGGACTTCAGCTTCGCGCTGCAGACGCGCGAGACGATCCGGATCAGACGAGACGCTGCCGGCAATCACCTTGATGGCGACCGCCCGTTTCAAGTTCGTGTCGGTTGCACGGTACACCTCACCCATCCCGCCCACGCCGATCTGGGCGGTGATTTCGTAGGGGCCAAGGCGAGTTCCGGGGTCGAGGGGCACCGGCGGGAATTCTACGCGAGGATCGCAGTGCGCAGGGCATTCCGCCTACTGCTTTCGAATCGCAGACATTCGCGCGGAGTTCACACGCAACCTGATTCAGCTGTGTCAGCCGAACTGAGACTCACACTGAAGCGGGCGTGGTCGTCTCGGCGGCCGCCAGCCGATCGTTCAGCCAACGACAGACGAAGCTGATGGCCTCGAGATCGTCATGCGACCGCCCGTGCGAGAGTTCTGCTCCAGGATCGCCGTGCAGTTGCGTCACGGACCACGTGCCTGGAGGTGCAGGCTCGGCGGTGAGATCGAGATACGGTCCGGCGAACGGAAGCGTCCATCCGCACGGCAACAAGCCGAGCGCGAACACGATGCCGAATGGGATCGACGCGAGGCTGATGAGCAGCGCGACGATCGCGGGCAGCCCGTAGGCGATCGCGAGCACGGCGCCGAGCGACCGCGTCATGACGTTCGCATCGTCGAGCATCATCAGCACCAAGGTCGGGAGCACCGACAACACGCTGTTCCGGATCGACTCGGCGGCGATGTCGCCCTCGGTCTTTTGAGGTCTCGGCGTCCCGTCACCCTTCTTCCACATCTCTTCGAACTCGCGCGTCCTGAAGTAGTCGATCTTCTGCAGCAACGCTCTCACCTTGTCTACGAGACGGTGCGTCGCCATGCTCCAGAAGATGGAGGCGAAACCACCGGCGACACGTGCACCCGACAACGCGGCCGCTGCCTCGTCCGCGGATGTCCGAACGATCGCGAGCTGCGCCGGCTCGAGTCTGGTGGCCGGCATCAGATTGCGAATTCGCTCGGCGTGTTTTCGCATCAGCGATGCGACGTACGAAGCAGCCATCAGCACGGTCGCTACGCCACCGGCGGCGAGCAGACCCGGCAGCCACCACGTGCGACCGTGACCGAGCGCCGCACCGACGGCAAACACTGCGATGCCCGCAAACAGCGCCGCAACGAGCCCGTCCATCAGCCCGAATAGTGGTTCCCGTTCACGCAGCGAGGCGTGCAGGAAGGGCGTGCCGAGCGTGGCGACACCGAGTGTGTTCTTGGCAAAGTGCAGGTCGGCGAGTGCGGACAGAACGACATTGCCGCCATGGCTATGCGCGACAAACGCGTGCTGCGCACGTGGATACTTCTTGCGTATCTCGATGATGCGATCGCGGAGATCGTCGACCGCCTTCGCTCGCGCTCGGACGCTGTTGCCTCCGGACCAGACAAATGGATCGATGACCGCCGGTGACAGCTTCGCGACGAGGAGTTGACTGAACGGCGAGTTGGGTCGTATCCACGGTGCCTTACTCGCGAAAGT
>DATCXH010000007.1:0-6995 GCA_036565925.1 Vicinamibacterales bacterium | reverse complement strand
GGCTGGTTCGTCGACCAGCTGATGGTGCGGATGCGCCAATCATCCGAATCGCGCGTGAGTACCATGAGTTGCGTGTTGATGTACTTCTCGGGATTGCCTTCGTCGTACTCGGCGCGGGAGATGACCCAGGCCGTATCGTTGCCGTGGAACGTCACCCGGAGTGGACCTCTGTCGGCTTTGACTTGATGCTCGAATTCGATATCCGCCGGCAGATGGTTCATTTCATACTCGGCGCGAGTTTCGATCTTGCCGGACTCCACAAACACCGCGTCAGGCGCGATCAGGCGCATCGCCGCGGCCGTGTCACCGGCGCTGATGGCGCCATAAAAGGCGTCGACGACTTTGGCGATGTCGGCCTCTCGTGGTGGCGTTGGCGTCGTTGGCGTCGGCGCGCACGCAGGCAGGCAGATCATGAAAGCGGCCACTCCGTAGCGGCATACTCCAACGACCGATTGTGGTGGCAACATCGAGCGTAATCGTACGCACGGAGCCGGGACGATCGAACTGAAGACTTGATTAATTCTTGGTCAGAAACGATCGGCGACGCGGAACATTCAGCGCTTCCCGTAATCCGTGAACACGTAATCTCTCGCCTTCGCCGTCGTGTGGCAGGCGAAACCGCACTTGGCGTCGTTCCCCTGCGGCGGTGTGCCCGCCGTCGTGCCTGGTTTGAATGTGTCGGACTTCTCGTCGTAGTCGAACACCGCATATCCCCACCCACCGCTGTCGGCGAACCGCTTGCTGTCTTTCACCATGAAGTCCACGTTCACCAGATTGCCCGGCACGGTTGTTTCCTCGAAAAACTCGTTTGGTTTCGGCGCCCAGTGAATCTTGGCCATCTTGGCCCCATCAGGAACAGGCTTCCCGTTAGCAGGAAAGCCTGCGCGGTAGGCGTCCATCATTACGGGATTGCCAACGATCACGGCGGCCACCCTCTCATTTCGACTGAACGAGATCACCGGCCAGTTTTCGTATCCCCTGAACTCAGAGAACGCGAGCCCGCCAGGCACTTTCACCGTGTACTTGTCCTGCGCTGAAATGACGAGCCCGCCAATCACTGCGAGCCATACTGTCGCAATCCCAATCGTCCACTTGCTCTTGCGATTCATCGCTGCACCCCATGTCTCGACCGTGACCGCCTAGCCGAAGGTAAACGCAAACGCCTCGACGCCTGACGCCATGAACTCAATCTCCAACGTGCGATCCGCGATGGGCATCGGCTGTCGAATCAGCTGATACAAGCGCGGCTCGACGAGCGCGCCGTAGCCGTCGTCGTCCACGTCGAGGCCGCGAGCGGCGCCCGGCGGTTGCCCATCGAGCGAGACGTGGAAACGCACGCCGTTCGCCTGCCGTGGCGGGCTCATCACCAGATGCAGATCACGCGCGTGGAAGCGATACGCAATGCGGCCATTGGCACCACTCAGGCTCACGGTCTGCTTGCCGATCGTCCATTCGCCGGCGAGCGCCCATTCATTGAGTGCAAGGCGACGGGGCGCGGTATAGACGCGAGGCGGTCCGGAGTGGCAGTTGAAGCGAAGTTCTGCGTTCGCTCGTACCCGAGGTAGTTTTCCGGCGATCGCACGCTGCCCCAGTCTGCCGCGGCCTCGATGCCGTGGCCGCCGATCGGTGTGATGGGATCGTTGACGGTTGGCCCACCTGCGTCGGCCAGCAATCGTCGAATGATCTTTTCGGAACGCTCGTACTCTCCTTCGCCGAACTGATGGTCGCGAATCTGCCCACGCGCATCGATGAAGTACAAGGCGGGCCAATACTGATTCTTGAAGGCGCGCCAAATCGCGTAGTCGCTGTCGATCACGATCGGAAAGTCGATCAGCATCTGCTGCACGGCGCGACGGACATTGTCGATATTTCGTTCGAACGGGAACTCCGGCGTATGCACGCCGATGACCACTATGCCTGGCTTGTATTTCTGGGACCACGCACGCACGTACGGCAGCGTCCGCAGCCAGTTGATGCACGTGTAGGTGCAGAAATCCACGACGACGACTTTTCCTGCGAGGTCTGATGGCATCAGGCGTGCTGAGTTGAGCCAATCGGCGGCACGGCCGAGTGCCGTCATCTCGCGCGACGTGCGGTCCTTCGCTTGCATGGCGGCGAACGCGCCGATCTGTGCGCCAGCGAAGGTCATCGCGCCTTGTGCGATGACGCGACGACGGTCTAGATCGACTGCCTCAGCCATGTTCACCCCCGCCAGAGAACACAACATCCTTCGTACCATGGTGTCCCGATAATGGATCACGGAGGTGGCGAACGTGTCGCAGCAGTTTGACGTCGTGTGCCTCGGCGGTGGTGTGGCCGGCGAAGCGATTGCGGAAGGCCTTCGAAATAGCGGGTTGACGCTCGCGGTCGTTGAACGTGAACTCGTAGGCGGCGAATGCCCGTATTGGGGCTGCATACCGTCGAAAACGCTGCTTCGGTCTGCGGAAACGTTGAGCGAAGCCGACCGCGCCCGACACCTCGCGGCGTCGCGCGTGGAGTGCACGATCGACTTCCCCAAAGTCTCGACACGCGTGCTCTGGATGGCGCGCAACCTCGACGACAGCCGGCCAGCCGCCGCGATGAGAGCCACCGGAGCCACGCTCTTTCGCGGTGAAGGAACACTGGTAGACGCGCACACGGTTGACGTCGGAGGCGAACAACTCGTCGCTCGTCGCGCGATGGTGATCGCCAACGGCGGCCGTGCGTCCATCCCACCCATCGCAGGCCTGGAAAGGGTCGAGTTCTGGACCAACCGTCAGGCAGCGATTCCGCGAGAGTTGCCTGCCTCGCTCGCGATCCTCGGCGGAGGCGCGATCGGCACGGAGTTGGGACAGGCGTTTGCACGTCTTGGCTCGAAGGTCACTGTGATCGAAGCCGGTCCGCGCTACCTTGGCCTCGAGGAACCGGAGGCCGGAGCCGCGCTTCGCCCGCACCTCGAGGCCGATGGCATCACGTTCATGATCGGTGACCCGTGTGTCGGTGTCGAACCACAGAACGCCACGACATCAGGTCAACACGCTGCGGTCGCTCTTCACTTGAAGTCCGGAGCTCTCGTCACAGCCGACCGAGTGCTCGTTGCGACCGGACGACGCGCCAATTCCGAAGCATGGCAGGGTGCCGGACTCGCGCAAACAGAACGCGGCTGGCTGAAGGTCGACCCTTCGACCCTCGAAGCGCAGCCAGGCATTTTCGGAGCCGGTGACGTCACTGGAATCGGCGGATTCACACACCTCGCGTATTACCACGGGCAAGTGGTCGCGCGACGAGTCCAGGGCATCGACGCTCGGGCGGATCACACGGCGATTCCGCGTGTGACGTACACGGATCCAGAGGTCGCATCCGTCGGATTCACAGAAGCCGCCGCACGCGCGCGTGGCATCGACGTCATCGTCGCCAACGCCGATCCAGCCGAGGCCGCGCGCGGCCAGATTCACGACTTTCACGGCGGCGCATTGAAGCTGGTGGTCGATCGCACTCGCGGTGTGCTGATCGGCGCGACGTTGGTCACACCGCGTGCGGGCGAGATCCTCGGCGAACTCGTGCTCGCAATCAAGCTGGCGACTCCGTTGCAAACGCTCGCCGATGTCATGCATCCATTCCCGGCATTCAACCGGGTACTCGGCGCAAGCCTGGGCGAGTTGGCCGCGAAACTGACGCCGCACGGCGCGGCGCGAACCTGATGCCACGCATTACCGGAGGTCACGATGGGTACCACCACCACACACGTAAGCACGGAACGCGCACCAAGCGCAGCGACCATCGACACCAAGCTCGAGGTCGTCGTTATTCCGGTAGCTGACGTCGATCGCGCAAAGCGCTTTTACGAGGGCCTGGGCTGGCGACTGGACGCTGACTTCAGCAACGGCAACGACTGGCGTCTGGTTCAAATGACACCGCCGGGGTCGGCGTGCTCCGTCATGTTCGGCAAAGGGTTCACGTCGGCCGTGCCGGGATCGGTTCAGGGGACGTTTCTCGTCGTCGATAACCTGGAGTCGGAGCGCGCCGATCTCACCACACGCGGCGTCAATGTGACCGAGGTGTTCCATTTCGCCGGTGATCGACTGGCCCTCGGCACCACAGGACGGGAGAGCGGCCGGGACCCGCAAGGGCGCTCTTATCTCTCGTTTGCCTCGTTCAGCGATCCAGACGGCAACAGCTGGCTGCTCCAGGAGGTCACGTCACGTCTTCCCGGACGAGGAGTCAGCAGCTTTGACGTCGCAACGCTGAGAGACCTGCTGCGAGAAACCGAGGAACACCACGGCACGTACGAAGCGACGGCGCCGAAGCATCATTGGTCGGAGTGGTACGCGCGTTACATGGTCGCGCGCGCACAGGGGAAGACAAGCGAGGAGGCGTTCACGTCGGCGAAGTTGTGATCACGATCGTCGCGTATCGCGCGGGTGAGCCGTAGGGGTCGCGCGTGCGTCAGTGGATCTGCGTCAGCAGCGTTTCCAGTTGAGAAATGTGCTGTGGTTTGACGAGATACGCCTCGAAGCCTGCGGCGAGGCATTCGCGACGCAACTGGTCGCTTTCATGCGCGGTGAGCGCGATCAAATGCAGCCGCTCGTCGGTCGTCGCGCGCAGTCGTCGTGCGAGTTCAATGCCGGTCATGTCGCCCAGTGACACGTCGATGACGGCCGCGTCGGGTTGAAAGGTATGCGCGACCGCCACCGCCCGCTCGCCACTCGACGCCACCGCCACGTGGTGGCCCCAGGCATTCAGTAGCCGGGTCAGCGACTTCCGCAACCCGCCATGATCGTCGACGATCAGCACTCGGCGACTTGGAGTCGTCACCGTGGTCTCACGTGCCGCCGTCGGAATCGGAATCGTGAAGCGGAAGGTCGAGCCACGGTCGCTGTTTGCAACGGCCCACAACGCCCCGCCATGACTCTGCACAATCGAGCGACTGATCGCGAGGCCCATGCCACTTCCACCAGGCTTGGTGGTGAAGAAGGGCTCGAACACCCGGTTCCGGTCGCCCCGATCGAGTCCTGTTCCGCTATCCCGCACACTCGCCACCACGTGCCTCGTGCCGTGCCGGGTCGAGATGCGCATGTGGCGCATTTGACCGGCGACGGTGTGCATCGCATCTGCCCCGTTCATGATCAGGTTGAACAACACCTGCTGAATCTGCACGGGGTCGGCATACACGTCCGGAAGACCAGCCTCGAGCCCCAGCGAGACGCGGACATCGAGCTCGCGTAATCGCGGCGTGGCAATCGTCACCACCTCGCGGACCGCTTCGTTCACATTGCATGACGTCGGCTGCGCCGGTTGATGACGAAACAGCCGCCGCGTGCGCTCGAGGATCTGACTCGCCCGACGACTGTCGCGAAGAATGTCCTCCAGGATTTCGTGCACTGGGTCGGGAAGGCCCTTCGCCATGCCTCGAAGGCACGCGCTCACGTTGGTCGAGATCGCGGTCAGTGGTTGACTGAGCTCATGCGCAATCGACGCGCTCACCTCGCCGATCACGGCGGTGCGGCCCAGGCGGACCAATCGATCGTTGGCTTCTCTCAGCGCGCGAGCGGACTCCTTCTGCTCGGTCACGTCGGCGTAAGTGCCAACGATGCGGGTGGGCTTCCGGTCGACCATATCCGTGACTCCGGCTTTGGACACGATCCAGCGCATCGATCCATCGCGGCGCGTCATCCGGAATTCGGCCTCGAAGGCACGCGCGGTCCCATCCATCAAGGCCGAAAGCCGTGTCACCACCTCGTCACGATCGGCGTCGGCGATCACAGACAGCCAGTCCGACAACGTGTCGCGAATTTCCTCCTGGCTGTAGCCGAGCGTCTTCCGCAACGTGCCTTCGACGTGCATCGTTCCGGTCGGGACATCAAGGTCCCACACCCCGATCAACCCGACGCCGGTCGCCAACGCATATCGGTGCTGTGTCTCTCGCAGCGCCTGCTCCGACCGCCATCGCTTTGTGATATCGCGAACGACGGTCAACATACGTTCATCGTCTACGGCAACGGAACGAGCCTCGTATCGCCGAATCGCTCCGTTGACGGGCTCCGTGTACTCGGTCACGCGCAACGTGTCGCCAGTCTCGCTGAACGGCACTGTACGCTCGTGCGCCGTCAACTCCGGAGGGATATGGGCGCGTATGACTGTCGTCGTGGAGTCGTCATCGATGGCGGCCGGGTAGGACCGCAGGATGACACCGTCCGCAGTGTGCAACAGCACCATGTCGGGCAGCGCGCGAAGCATCGCCCGGGTCTGCTGTTCCATATCGACGAGCGTCTTGTGCTCGGCACGGTTCTGTTCGAGCAACCCGGCGAGCAGCATCAGCGGCACTGCGTTCGCCGTCAGCAGCAATTGCACGCCAACGATGGCATCGGCTGGAACTCCTCCGGCCAACGGCGTCATGCGTGCGGTGGCGTTGGAGATGAGCAGCACGGTCGTGGTGAGGGCCAATGACAATCCCGCACCGCCGAACCTCACGGTCACCCACAGCAGGACCGGTGTCATCGCATACAGCGTGATCGACAAGGTGAGAAGGTCGGCGCGTCCCGTGTAAGCGGCGGCTCGCTCTACCGCAAACAACCCCACCAGCAAGCCGAGAAACTCCGCCAGCCGCCGTGGCTGCACGACCGGCTTCACGACGAACGCTCGGCACAAAATGAACAACGACGGGACCAGCGTCAGCGTCGCCATCGTGTTGGACACGGTCCTGGCTCGCCACGCATCGAAGAAATCGGGCGCCCATCCAAGACTGACGTAGACGAAAGACGGAATAAACGATGCCACCGCAGGCGCCAACACGGATGCGCCCACAACGAAGACCAGCACGCGTCGCAAATCCGCAAAGATCACCGCGCGGCCAAAACGCCGAATGATCCACGCAGCGAGGAGCGCTTGCGATGCGTTCCCGAAGTAGGTAATCGATGACGGCGTGAGGGCAAGGCCGTCCTGGCTGTGGGCGATGGCGTGAGCCACGAACGTGCTCGCGAGCAGCAGTGGCCACCGGGCCGGTGCCGTAATCAGCA
>DATCXH010000009.1:0-3762 GCA_036565925.1 Vicinamibacterales bacterium | reverse complement strand
TGCTGCTGATCGGTACCGGCGTATTCCTCGGTCTCGCCGGGGAGCAGTGGCGCGAGTCACGCGAGCACCGCGAGCGCGCCGAAGCCTCGCTCCGCCGCTTCAGCACCGAGCTTGGCGACAACAAGAAGACCGTTGCCGCAGTGCTCGACTATCACGCCGCGCTGCGCGCAAACCTGAAGCAGTACTTCGACGCGCCACCCAGGAAGCGGAATTCGATCTCGGTGAAGATGCAGGGCATTCGTCCCGCGCTCTTCGAAACCACTGCGTGGGATCTGGCGATCGCGACGCAATCGTTGGCCGACATTCCGCAGGAAGTGGCCTACGACATCTCACGCGTCTACGGGATTCAGAAGGAATACACGCAGCTCACGCAGGGCATGCTGAACTCGATGTACATGAACAGCCCGTACGCGGGTGGTGATGCGTTTCTGATGTCAGTGGCGGTGTATCTCGACGATGTCGTGTTACTGGAGCCCGCACTGCTGAAGGCGTACGACGAGGTGCTGTCGAAGCTCGAAGCAGCCCACCACTAGCCAAGACCACCAGCCACCGACTACCAACTAGTCCGGCGCCGGTGCCTCGATGCTGTCGATGATCAGCACGTCGATCGGTGCGCGCACCGATTCGAGCTTGAGCCCGAGTTGGTCGTTGAGGGCCGTCATTACCGACGAGCCATCCGACTGCGGAAGGTTGGCCGCCGCACCCGCAGGCACGTTCATGCCCATTGCCTGCGCCATCGCCAGCAGCGCCTGCAGATCCAGCTTCATGTCGAAGTCGTAGCGACCGGTCAGGCCAGTCTTGTCGCGAATATAACGGCCGGTCATCGGCGACAGCAGTTCGATCAGCTGTGCGATCTCCTGACCGTCGCCATGGACGGAGATGTTCATCGGACCGCCAGACACATTCGGCGCCAGCGTGCACTGCAGTACCTCGCCCGGCTTCGCCACAACTGCCGAGATATCGCCCTTGGCCAGCGCATCCGCCCGCTTGGCGTTGACCTCGTCGGCATTGGAGCAGTCCGACTTCGACGGCATGATGTCAGGCCCCAGCCGTCCGTCACTGTGCGCGAGCACCAGGTCGTAGATTCGCATCTCGCGCGGCTCGGTGTGCGCCTTCAGCTTGAATCGTTCGATCAGCAGGTTCTTCAACAGCGGCCTCATCTCCTTCGCCGTGAGAATGTTGCCGGCTGAAGCTTTCGCCGTGATATCGAACTTCGCGCTCATGAGCGTGGGTGGACCGCCGTCCACGCGGAAATCCTGCATCTCATACGCGTATGCGATCAGCATCTTCAGCGGGAAGTTGCTGACGGCGACCCGTCCGCCCGGCTGTGGTCTGACCATCGGGACCATGCTCAACGGGTTCGCCGGATCGGGGTTGCTCGGTTTGATCGCAGCGACATCGAAGGTTTGCGCAGACGCTGTCGTGGCAGCGAGCAGCGTGGTGGCGAGGGCGGCCGCGCAGGTCAAACGGATCATGTTCATGAACCTTTCAGTGTGCAGCATCGAAATCTCTGTCAGACATGGCGAATGCGGCTGAGCGACCAGGGCGCCAGGACGCTGGCCATCAAAGGCAGTAACGCCGGCGACACTACAGAGATGGCATTCATCGCCGACATCCCGGCAAGCTGCACGCCGGCTACGTGCAGTGCAGTCAGCCATGCCGCGAGGAATGCCGCCGAGATCGCGACGGCACCGCTCGCGTACCGCATGGTCAGCACGCGCTCCGCAAAGCTGCTCCAGAAAACGTAGACGGTCGTGAACACCATCGCGGCGGTGGCGATCCAACGCATGGCTGCGTAGACGACGTCCAGATGGAAATGCGATGCGGTTTCCGGATCCGCTCGGACACCGACCGCCACCCAGACGAACGCAAGACCATAAAGCACCAGCAGGAATGACCCGATGCTCGCGCGACGTGAATAGCGAATGCGAAGCGCTCCAAACACGGCGAACGCCGCGACTCCGATGACGACACTCACCGCCGCCACGATCGCGAGTGCGAGCTGCTCGTATCCGGTCAACGCTGTGAAGGCGTCTGCGATGACAGATCGCCGAGTGCTCAGGGGTACGCCCCATATCTGGATGAAGACCGCGTCGCCCAACAGTGGCAGCGATATCCAAAAGCTTACGGCGATCGCGATGAGCGCAGCCAGGACGCAGATTGATTGCACGAGGAGTTTCAGGACGGCCAGCTGCGCGGTGTCGTACGCCTGAGTCGCCTCGAATGCGCTGACGTACGTGCGTCCTTGTTTCCGGCGAATGCCGAAGGCATTCCTCCCGAGTAACAAGACCGTCAACAGCGAGAACGGCGTCAGGATGAGGGGAGGCCACGCTCGGGCGTAGAAGCATTCCGCGATCTGGCAAGGCACATCAGGGTCAGCATTGAGCGCAGCATCGATGGGGCCGCTGACCGCTGACACCAGCAGAATCACCATCGCGAACGCCACGCCGATCGTCAACACCGGCAACCCGTTGGACTTCAGGTCCAGCCACACCTGAGCCCACGTCGCGGACGAGGTAGGACACGGTAAGCGGAACAGGCTCACGAGCCGGTCTTTCAATCCGCTGGCTGGAGTCCACGTGATATCAGCCAGCTCATCGCCGCGACGTTGCCGCGTAACCATGGCAACCGTGACGACGAACGATGCCATACCAATCAGCGCGACCCACGCGTAGTCAGTGCGCGGCCAGTCGAAGAGCGTCGGCCACAGACGCGGAGGCCAGTCGAAGGTGCCCGGGATCTCCACTGCTGTAAGGCGATCCTGCACAGTGACAAAAGCTTTCCCAAGGGCATACATCGTCACGCACATCTGGATGACTCTATTGCGCGTCGACCAGCCAGCCGCCGTCCCGACCCAACTGAGGGCCGCCAACCACGCGGCGGCGGGCAGCAGCGGGAACGCATAGCCCGAGATCACGCTCAGGACTATCGCCGACACGCTGTAGATCGCCGTCTGCACGACGGTGAAATACGCCATGGGCAGGCCGACGATCACGGCCGTCCTGACTGGACGTGTATAGCCGAGAGAGAACGGAAAGCCTGGTTGGCCGCCAGTGAGCTTCGCGATCGACAGCCATCCGAATAAATGCGGTATGACGATGACGATGAGGGCGAGCGCCGCGACGTTGTCGTTGACGACCTGGTACTCTTCCGGGTTGTCTGAGGGGCCAAAGGCAGCGCCGAGGGCCAACGCGGCGAGGCCTCCGCCGATCGGCAGTGCAAGCTTCCACGCGACCTCGGTGCGTGTCAGCCGCCAGAGCTCCCACAGCATCGCGAACGTGGGCGAACGCAGCGTCATGCTGCCCCCACAGGCTGACGGCTGCGCCCGGCGCGCGCCAGGAAAATTTCTTCGAGCGTCGCGTTGCGCGATTCGACGATCTCGCCTCCATGCGTAAGCACCGAGAGACGGAATTCCTCGGACGGTCCACTGTGAACGACGCTCCACATGCGCCCGCCGCCTTCCATCGCCAGCGCGGATTCGAGAACGGGTGCCCGATCGAAAGCTTCAACGAACCGCACGCGGCTGCGGCGGTAGCGACGCCGCACGTCATCGAGTTCGCCGTTCAGGGTCACGCGTCCCTCGTGCATCATCGTGACGTGGTCCGACATTCGCTCCACTTCGTCGAGGAGATGCGACGAGAAGATCACCGTGCGGCCGTCATCGGCCACGGTTCGGACGATGGCATCGAGGATGTCGCGGCGCACGACCGCATCGAGGCCGGACGAAGGCTCGTCGAGAATGAGCAGCTCGGGACGATGGGC
>DATCXH010000267.1:0-5018 GCA_036565925.1 Vicinamibacterales bacterium | reverse complement strand
GCGACAGGCAAGCAGGCGGCTGCAGTCAGCGCGCCGGCCCCGACGATGAATTCGCGCCGATCGAACGTCGTGTCGCTCATACCGACTCCGCTCTCTGCGCCGCGAGATCGTCCGCGCCGAACCAGTTGACGTGCGTGCCGCTGCGCAAGCGGAACGGCAACTTCACGACGGCGACGGCGCCCTCTTCCATGCGCTGCGCATCCGCGATGTGCAACTCGCTCGCCATCTCCGCGTAGTTGCTCGCGATGCCGACGACGTAGCCGTTGCCTTCCTCCGTGCTGCCCTTGCGCGGGATGAAGCCCGCCTCTTGCAAGCTCTGCACGTTGCCGACGAAGAACGTGCTCTCCGCCGCCGTCGGATTCTTGAGGTCGAAGCGCTTGTAGCAGTTCGTGACGCGACCCGCGCGGTTGCCGCCCGCGGCCGTGTCGTACGGCTTTTCGGGATCGGTGTGGCCGACGAAACCGTAACGGTACGGCAGCGAGAGATAGCGATCGTCCATGCGCGCAAGCACGCCGTTCGACCGAGAGATGACCTCCTCGCCGAACGCGTCGCTCTTCGAGTTCATGTTGAACGTCCAGCGCTTGATCTGCGACGGCGAGCGCTCCTCGTCGGATACGGGCAGCTCCATCGTGACGGTGTTGTTCGGGCCGTCGGACGCGTTCAAGAAATGCAGCGTGTTGCGCGACGGGCCTTTGAACCAGCGCACGTCGCGCGCTTCGCCGTCGCGCGGCAAGATGCCGACCATCGTCGGCAAGTCGCCTTGCCATTCCCACATCGGCTCGCCGCTCTTCAAGCGCGCTTCGCTCGTCGTGCGCGAGATCACGGGGATGATCACGTGCTTCTGCGTGATCGCGATGTCGTGGATGATTCCGAGGTACGGAGACTGGAGCCACACTTCTTTGACGATGTGGCCCTGCGGATTGATCGTGTAGACCGCGATGTCCTTCGACAGAGTGCCTTTCGCCTGATACCCGTAGGCGATCATCTCGCCCGTCATCGGATCGATCTTCGGGTGGGCCGACATGCTCGTGGCCTTCCACTTGCCGTGGAAGTCCCAGCGGCCCAGCGTCTCGAGCGAATCCGGATCGATGTAGTACGGCAGCGAGTCCTCTTTGAGCACGAGCATCTTGCCGCCGTGCCAGTAAATATGTGTGTTCGCCGCACCGCGGTCGATGTTCGCGACACTCGGATCGTCCGTGTACGGATTGCGGTAGACGCCCCAGAGCCGCTTGCGCGCCTTGCGCTCGGTCATCAAGCGCTCGGTTTTCACGTAGCGCGACTTGAAGTCGACGGAGCCGTTCGCGAAGCGGAACGCGCTGACGTGACCGTCGCCGTTGAAGCCTGTCGGCCATTCGTTCATCGGCGGCCGATACTGAAAATCGCATTGCACGCGGTAGAACGTGCCTTCGATATCGGACGGGATCTGGCCCCAGACCTCGCAGTCGTAGACATCGGCCTCGAACCGCGTGGGGCTGTTGAAGCCCGGCGCGAACATCGGATGACCTCTGAAATCGACGGCCATGCGGTAGCCCTCTTATTGAATGCCGGTAGTGAACCGCCCGCCCATGTAGACCTGATTCGCCGACGGCTGGGGCAATTCGTTCTGCACCGAGAACGAGTTGATGCGATCGCTCGCGCAGACATATAGAAGGTGTGTCTCCGGATCGTACGAGCTCGGCGGCCAGTTCGCGCCGCCCATCGTGCCCGGCTTCATCGCGATCGGATCCGTCCAGAACGGCGTGAAAATCTTGCCGTCATTGACGAGCGCGGCGCCGTTCGGCAACACGCTCGAGCCCTCGGGCGGGATGTCGATCGACTGCGGTACGATCGCGTCGCCTTGCGGGTACGGCTGAGTCGCCGCTGTCGCTTGCCGCGGCTCTTGCGGCACCGCGCGCTCGTCGATGCCGATCAGCGGCTTGCCGGTCGCGCGATCCAAGATGTAGGCCCAGCCCGTCTTTGAGACTTGCACGAGCCCTTTGCGCATCACGCCGTTGATCGGTTTCTTATCGGCTGACCGTCATGCTGACTTGCAGATCCGTTGGACGAATAACCTGCATGACCGGAGGTCCTGCCACCAGTTTGACCCAGAAGGTATCCCCGTCCCTGAACCAGGAAGTCTCTTTCGCCTGGCGCAATGCGTTCAAGCTGCTCTGCTCCGTTCCGGAGGTTGCGTTGGCGAAGCCCGGCAGCTCAAACATGACCCATGAGCCCTGATCCATTTCAGCCAGGCTGAGGGTGACTTCCGGTCTTTCGGTTTTCACCTGGATCTCGGTGCCGGCCTTCACAGTGCTCTGGTCGCCGGAGATCTTGAATTCCTTGCCGTTGCGAACAAGCGCGATGGGCGCCTGCGGAGCACGACGAGAAAACAGTGCGGCACGTTGGGCCTGAACGAGGGGAGTGTTTGCAGCATTCCCACCACCGATCGAAGACAGCAAAGCGAACCGGGCGGTCCGCGACTCGAGATCGACCGCGCGCGGAAGTTCTCCTCTGGCGTCGGAGAGATTCAGGCGGCCGACATCACCCTTGCACACAGAGGCGTTCCAGGTGGGCTCAATCTTGCAGGTGTCGTCGGTGACGACGCTGTCGTTCTCGCCGTCGTGGAGCATGACGTGGGAATCGGGGATGCCCGTCACCGAACCGTCCAGGTCGCGGAACGACAGGGTCCGATATGCGTTGCCGCCGCGGTTGTCATTATCGAACCGAGTATCGAATTTCGGGAAATAAACCGGCTTGGCGTTGACGAATTTCGCACCGCTGATCGAGCTTCCGGTACTGAGCCCCGCACTCGTGAACAGCAGGAAGGAAAGCGCGCCCGTCTTTCGCACCTTGTTGTCCCGGAAATTCACGAATGTCGTGTTCACCACATCATCGCGGTAGTCATAGTATTCGTAGCCACGGATGGGGAAATCCGGAATCGAAGGCTTCGGCAGGCTACGGCCATAGGCGATTTCCTCGGGCGTCCTGGGGTTGCCGATATTCTCGGTCTCGCCAACGACCAGCGAATCAACCAGCCGTGCACTGAACGGTAGGCTGCCGATGTCACCAGCGGCCTGCGTCATGCCAATGGCATTGTCAGCAAATTTCGCGTTGCTGTAGACGTACATGTCACCCCGGCCCCAGAGACCACCATTGCGGTTCTTGTAGCTGGTCAGGTTCTCGAAGTGCGACTCCAGCACTTCGCTCTCCAGATCGTTGGGATCCGCCAGCGGCAGCAACGGAATGGAGGCCGTACCGAAGGTGTTGTCTTCGTTGATGTGCCGGTCGATCATGAACCCGTCGAAGTTGGAATGGGACACGTTGCCCCTGAATGCGCGCAGCGGCGTTCGGCGAGGCCAGATGGTCTTGCTGATCTCGGTGCCTGCGAACTGACCTTGCGGGTGCATCGGCAGGGAAAACCAGAAGCCCGTCTGATCCGAACCGGCGGCCACGTTGTCAATGAAGGAGTTGTCCGGGTTGGTGATCCAGTAAGCCGCCACCGTGTTGTCCGAGGGCAGCAGGGTGTCCTTGCCGGAAAAGCTGTCTTGCCTGATGGCCTGGCGATTCCCGCTGATCTCTCCGTTTGCGGCGAGATTGTTCGGGACGCAGGGCTTGGTGGGATGGCACTTGATCTGGATGGCGAGGTTCCTGACGAACTCGTTGCCGTGCTCGATGCCGTCTTCAAGGAAGAAGCAGTGACCGACGATGTTGTAGGTCACGTTGTTCTCGACCCGCAGATCGTGCGTGCCGTGAACGGTCACGCAGCGGTTGTAGGTGTCGTGGATGGCGGCGTTCTTGATGTACTGGCCCTTGGCGTCGCCGACCAGGTGCCAATGGATCGGGTAACGCGCCAGCGTCATGTGCTGACCCATGCGATTGAGCTCGACGCCGGAGACGTACATCTTGCTCGAGGGCATGGCCATGATGTGGCCGCCGAAATACGACTGCTCCGCATCCGCTGACGCCTGGATCTTGATGTTGCGCGTCAGCAGTCCGACTTCGCCGCGCTCGTCCACGTCGAAGGTGATCTTGCCGAAGTGCATGTAGTCGAGCTTCCGGTCGAGCGTGAGCTTGTTGCCGCTGATCGCGGCGATCGTGCGCCGCTCGGCCTGCCGCGGATTGAAGTCCGTCGACGCCAGGACGATTTCGTCACCGACGCGCCAGCCGGAGGCGTCGAGCACCTCGATCGACGTGCTGCCTGCTTGCGCCGTGTTGGCGAGCTTGGTCCAAGTGTGCGTGCGATCGCCGTGCAAGTTCAGCGTTCCGCCGGAGATCATGATGCCGCGGTCACCCATGCCGGCCATGACGTCTTCATTGGGGACGGTATTGGTGAGCGTGATCGTCGCGTTGCGCGTGTGCGGGGCGGCTTCGCTGCCGATCGCTAGCTCGCCGTGCAGCATGATCCACTCGGTCGTCAGCTCGAGGTCGGCGTCGTTCGAGAACGTGAGCTTGCCGTCGATCGAGAGACCGCCGAGCGCGGGCGGGCTGACGTCGAGGATCACGTCCTTGTCGCGGCCGATCGTGACCTTGTCGCCGGCGATTGGCACCTTGCGGTTCGGCCAGGTGTTGGGATCGGACCAGTTCGTCGGAGCGGCCTGTGCGATCGCGCATACGCCGAGCAGGAGTGCAGGAACGACAGACACGCGAAGGAACGAACGACTCTTATTGGTCATGACATCAACCCCAAACCCTGAAGATGACCCAGTGCTTCGAGGAAGAGCATACCGCGATTGCCCCGGGGTTCAGCACGTCTTTTTCGACCGCCCAAAAAAACGCTCCCGAGGAGGAGCGCTGGCCCACGACGTGGGGCAGCTCGAGCGGTCGTTGGGACGGAGACACGCTGATCATCGAAACCCTCTCAGTGCGGCACCCAGCGCCTACTTTCCGATGTCGCCTCCGTTTTCCTAACGAACTCGCTATGTCGAGCGTATCCGTCAGACGGCGCTTGATCGGCTCGAGTTCCAGCTGACGATCGAGGATCCGGAGACGCTGAGCTCGCGGACGGGCTCTTCACAATCATCCCGCCACAACGCTGACTCCGG
>DATCXH010000024.1:0-10155 GCA_036565925.1 Vicinamibacterales bacterium | reverse complement strand
CCGACGCCACGCGCCGCCGCGCCGTTCGACCTGACCGGCCAGTGGGTATCGCTCATCACGGAGGATTGGCGTCATCGTCAGTTCATGCCGGCGAAAGGCGATTACGCGCCACTGCCGCTGTCTCCAGCCGCGCGCAAAATCGCCGACAGCTGGGACCCCGCGAAGGACGAGGCCGCAAGTGAACAATGCAAGGCGTATGGCGCCGCCGGCGTTCTGCGACTGCCCACACGGATGCGCCTCGCATGGCAGGACGACTCGACGCTGAAGCTGGAAACCGACGCCGGAACGCAGACGCGGATCTTCTACTTCGGCGCTCCCCAGGGAAACGGCGGTGACTGGCAAGGTGTCTCGTCAGCAACGTGGGATACGCCGCGGGCCCCGTTCGCGGGACGCGGCGGTGGACCTCCGTCGGGCTCCCTCAAAGTCGTCACCACCCGCATGCGACCAGGCTACCTTCGAAAGAATGGCGTGCCGTACGGGACGAACGCGGTGTTGACCGAGTACTTCGACCGTTTCGACGTGCCCGGCGGCGACTCACTGATCATTGTTACGAGTGAGCTCGTTGACTCGGAAAATCTGATGACGCCATATTGGACGAGTCAGCAGTTCAAACGTGAGAACGGCACGACAGGCTGGAACCCGACGCCCTGTGCGGCGCGTTAGGAGCGACATGAAGAGCGCTCGAGGATTGGCATGCGCAGGGCTCGCGATGCTCTGCGTCACAGTGAATGGGCAGGCGCCGCAGATCCCGACATCGATCCCTGGACAGGTACCGCCTGTCGATCTGAGCGGATACTGGTCGCCGGTGCTGCAGGAAGACCTGATGGAGCGCGGCGCCGGGTCGGAGCTCGCCGACTACGGCGGCTTTCCCCTCAACGAGGCCGGACGATTGTGGGCGCTGTCCTACGACCCCTCGCGCGTCACACTGCGGCACCATCAGTGTGAGGCGTATCTCGCACCGTATCAGATGCGCGCCCTCGGCAACTTCCGCATCTGGGAGGAGCGCGAGGAGCACACGCAGCGTCTGCTCGCCATCCACGTCTGGGCGCAGACGACCGAAGGGCATCGGATCATCTGGATGGATGGGCGCTCGCACCCGCCGGCCTGGGCGCCGCATACATTCCGGGGTTTCTCGACGGGCAAGTTCGTCGGGAATGCGCTGGTGGTGGAAACCACGCACATGAAGAACGGTGCCCTGCGTCGCGGCAACGGCGTCCCGCAAAGCGATCAGGCGACGCTCACCGAGTTCTTCGTCCGGCACGGTGACCACCTCACGAATGTCACGGTCGTCACCGATCCCGTGTTCCTGAGCGAGCCGATGGTTCGCAGTAACGACTTCTACCGTCAGCCCGTCGATCCGGGAGCGTGGCTCTACGCATGCGACGATGGCGAGCAGATCCTCGACCGCGCCAAGGACGACGTGCCGCATTACCCATTTGGCAAGCAACCGTTCGCGCGCGAGTTCGCGGCGCGCCACAAGCTGCCGCTCGCCTCGAGTCTGCTCGGTGGCGTGACCATGTATCCGGAACTGGCAACGCGGCTCCGTGCGGTGACCGATGCAGAGGCCAACGCGTTGTTTGCGCCGGCTCGCGGCCGCTCGGCGGAAACGAGCAAGGGCGTGGATCCCGAACCGCGCGACGGCAACATCCACATCTGGCCCGTACGCGACAACGTGTACATGCTGGTCGGCGACGGCGGCAATATCGTCGTGCAGACCGGAGATCAGGGTGCGTTCGTCGTCGATACCGGCGAAGGAAAACTCTCTGAGAAAGTCCTTGCGGCAATCAGGACCCTGACGAACAAGCCGATTCAGTTCATCGCCAACACGAACTTCCGGCCCGAGCACACCGGCGGTAATGCGGCACTCGGCGCAGCCGGTCAGGATCCCAGCCTGCCGGGATCGTTCTTCCTGGTCCAGTCACCACGCAGCGTTACCGGGTTCTTCGACGATCCGCTTGCCCACGCAACGATGATGGCGCATGCCAACGTGCAGGTGCGGATGCAGGCGGCGGGCGCGCCTGCGGGCGCCGTTCCGGCGGATACGTATCTCGAGGATCGCCGGCGCAAGTTTCACAATGGCGATGCCATCGAGTTCTTTCACCAGCCCAATGCCGTCACCGATGGTGACAGCCTCGTCTACTTCCGCCGCGCTGATGTCATTGTCGCGGGAGACATCTTCACGACCACGCAGTATCCCGTGATCGATGTGAAGAGCGGCGGTTCCGTGCAAGGGCTCATCGCGGCGCTGAATGACATCCTCGATCGGACCGTCTACCGGCACCAGGGCGAAGGCGGTACCTACATCGTGCCTGGTCACGGCTACGTCGCCGATGAACACGAGGTCGTCGAGTATCGCGACATGGTGGTCATCGTACGCGATCGCGTCAAAACGCTGATCGAGGCAGGTGCGACGCTTCAGCAGGTGAAGGCTGCGCGTGTGACGGCCGATTACGACACGCAGTTCGGCGCCAATACAGGAGCCTGGACGACGGACATGTTCGTCGAAGCGGTGTACACCAGTTTGAAAGCTGCGTCCGCGAAGCGCTGAAGAGAGAGCATGAAGCAGGAATCAGCCTTCATCACGCCGACGTGGTCCGAGGTGTACGGCGAGGCCCACGCTTTCGCGTACTGCTTTGCGGGCGCGTCGGTCGGCTGTGGCGAGTGTCTGGGATCGACGGAGGTTCGGGCGATAGATCGCTGACCGCTTCCTTGAGTAATCGGCGGAACCACTGATTTGCGGGATCGTAGTCGTGGACCTTGTGCCACTGCAGCATTTCCACCATCGGTGGAATGGCAATCGGCATCGGCACCAGCTTGAGCGGCAACGTCTCGGCGCACTTCACCGCCAGACGCGTCGTGATGGTGGCGACGCGGCCGGTGCCGACGACGAGCTGCGGCGCGAGACTGAACGTCGGCACCCAGATCTCGACGCGACGATTGAAATTGGCCCGACGCAGGAATTGCTCGTCGTAATTTCCGGGCTGTTCGGCACCTGCCACGCTGACGACGACGTGCCCCAGGTTGAGATATTCCTCGAGCGTCAACGACGTGCCGACCGAGTCGTTGTCGGCCCAGACCACGCAGGTATAGGTGTCCTCGAACAACACATCTGTGGGGTGAGCCGCCGACACGTATCCTTCAGGAGAGATGAGAAAGTCCAACTCGCCGCTCTCGAGATCTTCGGTGGCCCGCCGGCCGACGCCGCGCAGCTCGAACGTTATATGCGGGGCCTCGCGGCGTGCCCGCCGCAGCACGTCGGCCATCAGGATCTCCGCGACGTAGTCGCTCACCGCGAGTGAAATGTGGCGAGTTGCCGTCTGCGGATGGAACTGCGGCTTCGATCCGAGCGTGCCGCGGATTCGAAGCAGGATGTCGCGCACCGGTTCGACGAGCTCCTCGGCAACCGGCGTCAGCGCCATCTGGCGCCCGACCGGCACGAGCAGTTCGTCGTGGAAGTAGTGACGGAGCCGCGCGAGCGCTCCGCTCATCGCGGACTGACTGAGATTGAGCCGGTTGCCGGCGCGCGTGACGTTGCGCTCCGTCAACAGCGCGTCCAGAGCAACGAGCAGATTCAAGTCGAACAGGTGCAGGTCCATATGCGTCCACGAGGCGACGCTGAGACTAAAGTTCAGTCTTCCACGTTGTCAACGTCATGTGGCCTGCGTCACTTGACCTTGCTCGAGAACTTTTCGCCTTCGGCGCAGATTTCGTCAATGAGCTCGGTGTCTGCGGCGAACTGCTGACGGAGGGTCACCGACCATGGCTTCGTATACGCCTTGGGATCATCGACCGTGACTTCGATCTCGAGGTGCCCGAAGTCGGGCCGTCGGATTCGCTCGCGAACCTTGGCGGCGCCTGTAATCATGCTGCCGCCCCAGTCGATCCACAAATCGTCGCGAAAGCCGATGCTGTCGATCACCAGTGTGTCGTTGTCCCACCTCGCCGTCGAATAACCCTGCCACGATGGATTGGGAGCCTCCGGCAGCGCGCGGCCGTCGGTGAAGACCTGACGGTAGGTGCCGTTGTACTCGTTCAACATCACCAGCAGATCCGGCGTCTGGACGAACTTCAAGTAGTGGGGGAGCCCGTAGGCTCGGACAAAGAAATCGGGCAGGCATCTGATGTGCGGATCATCGACGGCCTGGTTTGCGGTACGTTCATCAACGAGCTTGGCGAGCCACGGCTGATACGGCAGACCGCCGGGCATGTCGATGCCCATGTTGATGCTCTGACGCGAGAAGCTGGCGGTACGGGGCGGGCACTTTCGCGACGGAGGATTCATCTTCAGGAGCTCGCTGATGGGAGCGGTCCCGCGGATCACGCAGAGCGGCTCCGCCGTCATCCACACGCCGGACAGGTCCGGCCGTCCATTCGCCAGTCGCGGCGGGCTCGCCGTGAGATCGACCTCGCCAGCCGCTGTTCGCGGCGCGCGCGGACTGGGCACCGTGAACCATTGAGCACCTGACGATGCTGATGCTCCGATAATGATGACCACGGTCAGGATCGCCCTCACACGTGTTTGAATGAACGGCCACGCAAGGTGGTTCGGCATGTATGACTCCATCGAAATGCGATGCAGGGATTGTAGAAGACTCGCAGAGAAGACGCGCTCGTTCGTCTATCGCCACATTCGATGCCAGCTATCGACCGATTCGATGGCTGCGACGGCATCAAAAATCAGGCGACTGCCGGTAAGCTTGTCGCCACGCACACCAAAAGGGGAGTCGTGATGCATACACGGGTCGTCGTTCTTGTGTTGACTGCGGCGCTCTCCACAGCGTTCGCGATTCGGCTCACGGGGCAGGCGACGTCGCCCGAACGCCAGCTCGTGACACGCGCCGCCGACGCGCTCGGCGGGCGGGACCGGGTGATGGCCCTCAAGACCCTGCAGATCGTCGGCTACGGTGAGCTCGCGTACTTCAACGGCGGCGGCAACATCACCGGCGATCCGGACGCTCCGCAGAAGTGGCAGAAGGTACTCGAGTACACGCGGACGATCGATCTCGAGCACTGGCGCACGCGCGTGCAGCAGCGCCTGAAGATGGACTTCGTCTTCGCGTCGACGGTCGGACAGCTCGGACTCAATCGAACCAATGAGACGCTTGACGGCGATGTCGCCTTCAATATCGGCGGAGGGTTCCTTGCGGCGCCTCAATCAGGGACGCCGCAGCCGCAGCCGGCAGGAGCGGCGGCGGCGCGCCAGCGGCGTGTTGAGTTACTTGCCCATCCCATCACGATCGTGCGTGCTGCGCTCGATCCGGGCACCAAGCTGTCGAACGTTCGCAAACAGGGAAACCTGCAGCTCGTCGACGTCACCGTCCGTCAGGGCGACACGCTGACGCTGGCCGTGAACGCAGCAACCAATCTTCCCGCGTGGGTCAGTTACATCGGGCCGAATGCCAATCTCGGGGATGTGACGTTCCGAACCGCATTCGCCGGGTACGTGCCGGAGAAAGGCGTTCAGCTGCCGACCGGCTTCGCGACGACGATCGATTTTCGCAATGTCGTGCAGAACAAGCTCTACGTCGATCGCAACATCGTCGATGCACCGATTGATGATCTGAGCGCGCCGGCTTCCGTGCGCGCGCAAACGCCACAGGGCCCGCCCGCCGGAGGCAGCGCCGCGCTGAAGCCGATGAAGGTCGCCGATCACGTGTGGTACATGAACGGCAACACGTTCTTCGAATTCGACGACCACATCACCATGGTCGAGGCCAATCGTACGGATGCTGCACTCCAGGCGATCCTCGACGTGGTCAATGCCCTCGTGCCCGGCAAGCGTGTCACACAGGTCATCCAGTCGCACCACCACTTCGATCACAGCGTCGGTCTTCGCGCCGCTGTGGCGCAGGGATTGACGATCATCTCGCGTCGAGGCAACGAGGGCATCTTCCGCGAGATGGCGGCGCGTCCCGCCAAGCTGTTCCCCGACGCTCTCGGCCGAAATCCGAAGCCATTGAAGTTCATTGCGGTCGACGATCATCTGAAGTTGAAGGATTCGACCAACGAGATCGACATCTACCACATCGTCGGCAATTACCACATGGCCGACGGCGTCATCGTCCACGTCCCGGCGTCGAACCTGCTCGTCGAGGCCGACCTCACGACACAGGACTGGGACTTCAACTGGTGGGGCGACAGCCTGATGAACAACATCGAGTACCGCAAGATCAAGGTCGACACGAATCTCGCGGTGCACGCGCAGAAGCCGTATCCACTCGCGGAAGTGGTCTCGGCGATCGAGAAGCAGGTGCGCAACACGCAGGCGTTCTGCAGGCGTGCCGCCGAGGCGCAATTCTTCCAGCCGGGTTGCCCGATTCAGTACAACCGACCGCTTCCGCCGGCGCCGAAGTGAGCGGCGTCAACGTCGGGGCGGTGGCGGCGGCCCGGTCCTGGTGAAATCCACCGACGCCACGTCCGTCACGAAGGGATTGTTGAAGTGCATGAGCGCGACGTGTTCGGGGTGCGCCTGATAGGTACGTAGCGCGTCCACCGAGTCGAACGCCATGATCAGCACCAGGTCCCAGCTGCGGGCATCGTGCAGTTCGTCGCGACCGATCTCGAGACGCCGGATCTGCTCGATCGAGTGGCGAAGCGCCAGCATCCGCTTGCAGAAGGATGACACGTGTGCGGCGCTCGTTCCCTTTCGATACTTCAGGAAGACGTAGTGTTCCAACATCGCGTCATGCGTAGCGCACCTGAGCCCCTGGGGGGATGATGGAGGGGGACCCGTTCAGCTTTTCCTTGGCAAGGCCGGCGGCAACCCTGTAACGGCTCATGAACTCGTCACGCTCGGCAGGCGGGATGACGGCATCGATGTCGTCGAAGACGCCGCCGCAGCGCTCGTCAAGCAGGTTGAGCAGTCCGAACGGCCCCGCACCGCGATTGCGCAGCACCACGGCGGAGATCTCCCCGCACAGCTGCGCGTCGTAGGCCTGAAGCGCGCGCGGCGTTACACCGTGCTCGAGCAGTGCGGCACCCAGCACGCGCGCATCCATGACGGCCTGGCTCGCCCCGTTCGAGCCGGTCGGATACATGACGTGAGCGGCGTCGCCGAGCAGCGCCACGTGGCCGTCCACCCACGTCGGCACAGGATCGCGATCGATCATCGGATATTCGAACACCTCGTCGGCGCCGCGCAGCATGGCCGGGACATCCAGCCACTCGTAGCGCCAGTCGCGAAAATGATCGATGACAGGGTCGATGTCGTCGATCTTCCGGTTCCAGTCGCCGTCGCCCCAGCCGCCCGAGTTGTCGACCGTGATCTCGGCGATCCAGTTGATCGTCGCGAGGCCGGTGACGGTGTCCGCTTCCGAGATCGGATAGAAGACGACCCGATGGCGATGGGTGCCGACGCCGACAAACGACGCGCCGGTGCGAATCGGCACGCCCGGTGTCGTGCCACGCCACATGATGGCACCGCCCCACTGAATCGGCGGCTGGTCGGGATGCATCTGTGCCCGCACCGCCGAGTGCAGTCCGTCCGCGCCGATCAGCAGGGCGCCGTCGAGTTCCTGGCACGCGCCGTCCCTGGTCCGGATCAGCGCCGTGACACCGCACCCGGTCTCGTGGTTGCGATAGCCCGTGACCTCCATGCCGCTGCGGACCGCGTCGACGCCGAGACGTTCTACCGCCGTCTCGTACAGGAGCATTTGCAAGCCGCCGCGGTGAACGGAGTACTGTGGCCATTTGTACCCGGCGAGAAGGCCACGGGGTTCCGAGTACACGTCGTTGCCGTTCAACCCGACCAGCGCCCACTCCCTGGTCTGCACGCCGATCGTGGCGAGGCTCTCGGGTCCGATCCCGAGCTCGTAGAGCTCCCGCACCGCGTTGGGCTGCAGGTTGATGCCGACGCCAAGTGGCCTGAGGCGGGCAACCGACTCCAGCACGATGCACGGCACCCCAATCTGATCAAGGGTCAGAGCGACGCTCAGTCCCCCGATCCCGCCGCCGGCGATAAGAACAGGCAGATGGTCCCCGGATGATGTCCGTTGTCGTGTCATTCTGCAGGTCGCCACCGCGTGCCAGGCCCCGACGGCCCGCACAAGGGTACGCAGTGCTGTCGAGATCGAGGCAAGGCTGAATCGAATCTCCGTGAAGACGAAGAGTCTACCCTAGCTGGCAGCGCGCTCTGAAGCGCCCGGCTTCATCGGACGGCGCAGGCACGGTGGAAGAGGAAATCAATTCGTGCCGTCGGCATCGGCCTGTCGCATCTATCGTCGCGATGCGCGTTATCGCGGTTGCCGATACCAGGGATGCAGTCGCCCTGTGTACGATTGCGACGCGTCGAAGGGCTCGATCACCGCGTTCTTTCATATGAGCGGGAATCACGACGGACGCGGCCGCTGAACGCGAAGTGAGGAACAGATGCCATCACGTTTCGCCATGATCTGCATCACCGTTCTCGCGGTGGCCCTGGCGGTGACGCCGGAGCGCGTCGCGGGACGTGCCGCACAGAATCCGTCACTGGCCCTCGTCGGCGGCACGCTGATCGACGGCACGGGCAATCCGCCGGTGCGTAACAGCGTGGTGTTGATGCGCAACGACCGCATTGAAGCGGTCGGAACGGTCGATTCGCTGCGGGTGCCCAACGGCTACGAGACGGTGTCGACCGAAGGCATGACGGTGCTCCCGGGGTTATGGGATCTGCACGTGCACCTGATGTATGCCGGCCATCCGGATTCGCGCCATTGGTTCGACACCTACACGCCGCAGTTCGAGCGCGTGATCATGCCGGCATCCGCCCGGCAGTTGTTGATGGCGGGCGTGACGGCGACGCGGGATCTCGCGGCGCCGGCGCAGCCGATTCTGGCCGTCAAACAGCGCATCGCGAGCGGCGAAATTCCCGGGCCGCGCCTCTACGTCGCTGGTCCGGCGCTCACCAAAGGCGGCAACCCGAATGCGGTGCAGACGTTGAACGTCTCGGGAGCGGCCGATGCGAAGGCGAAGACAGGCCAGTTGATCGACGCCGGGGTGGATTGGATCAAGGTCATCAATGCCGACCAGTTGACGCCGGATGAAATGCGCGCGATTGTCGACGAGGCGCACGCACGCGGCCGGAAGGTGGCGGTCCACGCCTTCAGCGAAGCCGAGATCCGTCAGGGGCTTCTCGCCGGCGCCGACGATTTCCAGCATGTTCGTACTCAGACGACCGAATATCCTGCCGACATCGTTGCCCTGATCCGCGATCGCGTCAGAAACGGGCCGCCGTTGTACTGGACCGTGACCGTCGGCGGCAACGGGCAGCTCAACGCCGACAGGCTCGCCGCCAATCCCGAATACCTGGACGACCCGGCCAACTTCATCGGTCTGCCGCAATCGATCGTCGACGATGTGCGCAAGGCCATCGCCGCCAGACGCGAGTCTGGCGCTCGTCGAGGCGGCACTGCCCAGAGTCAGAGCGAGATCAACGCGATCGTCAAGCGGAAGGTGTCGCAGATTCGCGACCTGGGAGTACAGATCGTGTTCGGGACCGACGTTGGCAGCTGGGGTGAGGTCACGGGTCAGGCGGCGTGGATGGAGGCGGATCTCTGGGTCCACGAGCTCGGCATGGACCCGATGACCGTCATCCGCGGAATGACGCTGGACGCCGCCCGCATGATGGGCGCCGACCGCGACTCGGGGTCCATTGCCGAAGGCAAATTCGCGGACGTGATCGCCGTTCGAGGCGACCCGCTGTGGCACATCGATGTGCTGCGCGACCCGAGGATCGTGATCAGGCACGGACGACGTGTCAAATAAGGAATCCTCAACGCGCGCTCAGGTGCTGCGAGAAGAACCGGAGGACCTGCGACTCGAAGCGCTCGCGAATCCGGTTGCCGTGATCGCCGTCGTAGACCTCGAACGTATGCGTGACACTCAGGCGTGAAAGCGCTTCGGCGAGCTGCGTGTTGGTGCCGACGAACGGGTCCTGGTTGCCGACGTCGAGGGCGATCGCGCGCATGGATGTGAGCGCCGGCACGTACTGATCGACCATCACCAGCGGGGAGTTGGCGATCCATTTTGCGGCGATGAGCGGCTGGATCTCACCGTCTCTGGTCGGAAGATCGAAAAACGGCGGTGTCTTGGTGTTCGGCGCCCAGGCGGCTGCCTGAGCCGAGAGGGCGTTGGCCATTGCACCTCCACGGGCGGCGCCGGTACCACGGCCATCTCCGC
>DATCXH010000570.1:0-4202 GCA_036565925.1 Vicinamibacterales bacterium | reverse complement strand
GATACTCACCGGGGCCAGCGCGCCAGCGCAGGCGCAATGGGGGGTGACTCCGTACTTGGGTGTCAATCTGGCCGGCGGCGCGGAATTCCGTCGCGGAGGCCCCGGAGTCTCCATCACGTACTTCGGCAGCCGGTTGGGATTCGAGTTCGGCGTCGAACGGTACAACCATTTCTACAAAGACGAGGACGTCGCGGGTCTCGTGGCAAACAATTGCGGGGTGGGGCCGGGTGGCGCCCCGTGCACCGATCTGAACACCGACGCCCTCGGTTATGGCGGTAACTGTCGTGGCGCCGCTGCGCATCGTCGGAAACTGGCGAGCGTACGGCACCGCAGGAGCAGGCGTCATTCACTCGTGGCTGACCGATCCGTCGAACACGGTCGCGAACACCACTCAGAACAACCTCGCGATCAACTTCGGGGGCGGTGCGATCTATTCGTTCAACACTCGCGCCTCGTTGCGGGGTGACGTGCGATATTTCCGCGCGTTCGTCGACGAAGACGTCGGTGACGGCTTTTCTTCAACGATTACGGCTTCCTGCGCGCAACCGTAGGTGTCACGCTCCGGCTCGGGCGGTGAAACCCCGTGCACGAGCGTACGCAGTCGTCCACAGAAAGTGGGTTCGTGTTGGGTACGAGTCACTGCGCGGCGCGTATTCAATGTTGAGGCGTGCTCCTTCAACCACCCGGACATCTCGCCGCCTGACAATCAACCTTTCGCGAGCGGTCTGAAACAGCGTTGCGCTTCTCCATCTCGAGATTCACGGGCTGGACCACGCCCCAGAAGATTCCACGCGCCGCCGCTGAACATCCCGCTGCGGTACCAATCACTGTGAATGCTGCTGGCTGCCGCTCGCGAGTCACCACGCCAGCACGCCCCTCGTCGCCACCGCAAGGGATTCGGCGGACCAGCGATCCTGCCGAAGTTTGGATAGAGCGTACGGTGCAGCCTCACATACAGAGAAGGCTCGTAGCGCGTCCTGGCTCGCAACTCGAGGGCGTGAGCGACGCGGCGCCTATGGCCAATGCGGTCGACATTACCGAGGACATGCGCCACGTGTTGAGAAGAGCTCTTCGCATCATCACTACCGCGAATCCACAACGCCACGTGGCCGCAGCCGCTGCTCGCGATCGAATGCATTCGCCAGGAACGGAACGAGCAGATCCACGACAGCCTGCGAGCATTCCTCCATGAGGAAATGACCACCACGCAGCGCGCGCCCCTCGACCTCGTCTGCCCACCTGCGCCAAATCGTTACGGGATCGCCAAAGCGTTCCGCCAATCCTCCTTGCGCCCAGACTGCAAGCAGTGGACACGCGATTCGCCGACCCGCGATTCGATCCGCCTGGTCGTGTGCGAGATCGAGCCGATCGGCACGGTACTCTGCTCCCATGGTTTGAATCACTTTCGGGTTGCGCATGCACCGGACATATTCGTCGACCGTCTCACGTTCGATGACCTGCGATCCGTCCCACTCCTCGATAATGTGGCGCACGTAAAGGTCGGCATCGCGGCCGATCATGTTTTCTGGGACCGTCGATGACTGCGAGAGCCAGAACCAATGTCCCATCTGACGTGCCGCGTCGTACGTCATTCCCTCCGCCAAGTCGAGGATCGGGATGACGTCCAGCACCGCGAGCGCCGCGACGCGTTCTGGGTGATCGAGCGCCAGGCGATAGGCAACGCGAGCTCCGCGGTCGTGTCCCACCACGGCGAACCTCGAGATATCGAGCTCGGTCATCGCCTCGGCGAGGATGTGTGCCATCGCACGCTTGCTGACCCGGCCGTTGTCGATCGCTGCATTGGACAGCAGTGAGTCGCCATAACCGGGGAGGTCTGCTGCGATCACGGTGAAGTGCCTGGTCAGACTGGGTGCAACCTTTCGCCACGCCAGGCTCGTCTCGGGAAAGCCGTGCAACAGGAGCACAGCAGGTCCGCTGCCCGCCCGACGGATGAGCACCTTGCCGGCAGACACGGCGATGAGCTCGCGTGCGAACGCATCAAAGATCACGATGGAGATGACGTGGATGCAGGTTGAAGGCCAGTGAGCCCACTGCAGCCCCTGCATCGGACTCACCGTGTTTGGTTCGCGACTCAGCTTGTGATGGCTGCACGATACACAGGCCGACGAATGCCGACAACACGGCAGCAGTAGCAGCCGAAACGGACGCCGACGCCGAACCGAGCCGACTACTGCCGCGAGGAGAACGAGGCGCGACGCGCCACAACCCACCAGCCACAGCCGTAATCGCGAGGACGTAAGCGGCGCGATGGACGCCTAAACGCGCCCTCAGCACGTTCCGAAGGAGTTGCCGAAGGCTTTACATGGCGCTCAGTTCTGGACGGTTTGTCCCCGAAACTGATTCCACTCATCAACGATCTCGCGGGCCAGGGAGCGAGCCAGATCGCGGGCGCGTTGTTCGGTCAGCTCGAAGGCACGCAGTTGCGTGAACCGCTGGTAACCTCGCAGCGCCTCCGGAGAGGTCGACCAGAAATGGCCAGCGAGCTGCGTACCGGCGTCGGTGGCCAGCGCATTCAGGTCTGCCTGATCGCGGATGTCCGACAACGAGAGTTCGCGATATCCCCGATCCCACGATTGGATCCAGATCTCGGGCAGTTCATCACCTTCCGGGTTCGGCAGGACCCCGAAGACTTTCGGTAGCGGGTGGTCGAGCAACGACGTGAGCATGAAGATGTTCAGCGAGCCACCGGTTGGCCGCCAGACGCAGCCGCGGTACTCGGGAAGGGAATGGGTGCGCGCCTCCAGGATCACATCATCCCGAGGATCATCGGTGGGGCCGGCGATGCGGATGAGCATCTTCCGTTCGAGTGCGCTGCCGAGGCCGATCTCAACGGAGCCAAGGCGGCTAATCCTATAGAAGCTCTCAGTGCGCTCGGGAGCTGTCTCACGCATGAGCGCGACGAAGCGGAACCACTCGCGTCGGACTCGCTCCTCCTCGGCATGAGCGAGCGGCTGCATAAGGCCGTCGGCCCACTGCAGCCAGGCGTCCGGCTCGGGCCCGAGCCGGTCGCGCAAGCGGGCGACAATCGCCGGTTCGTTTCGCGGGACCTGGTGATCGAGCGCCGTACGATAGGAGCTGAAGTACGCGGTCACCGCCTGTTCCGGATCGCACCCGCCTTTCATCTCCCGGCAAGCGAGATGGAGTGACGCAGCGTACCGAACGATGTCGACGATCGCAGGGCCGTATCCAGCCTTGTCGAAATCGGCGAGGCCGAAGTCCTCATCTGTCACCACGAACTGCTCGAGATGCGCATCTCCATGGACCGCTCCCGACGGCAGCCGCCAGCGCAGATCGCGGAACGCCTCACACGTCCGGTGCTTGAATGGCTCGGCCATCGTCCGAAAGTAGCGAAAGGCACTCGCGCTGATCTTCTCGACCAGCGCTTCGGATGCACCGTCCGCGCGCAACTTCTCCTTGGTCAGTTGAAGAGTGAAGATGTCGTCTCCAGGCAGACTGCTTGAAACGGGTTGCGCCGAAGGAAACGACCCGGCGGCGCTGCGACACGCAGCGGTGCACACCAGCGCCCATACCAGGCTGCTGAGAAGTCCCCGTCGTCCGCTCATTGAACGACCACGCCCGATGTTATTCGACATTCAGTGATGCGTTCGAGTTACGTCCTGGCCCATGTCGCGTCGCGGCTCATCGGTGGCAAGCCGCTGAGGAGAGACCGTTGCGCCGGCGACCTCGTCGTACCGGCTTGAACGGCATTTCTTCAGTACTGCGAACTCTTCGGTACGCCGTTGGGTGTGGCACGTGCATACCGGACTCACTTCACAGAGGAGCCGAACATGACCGACGCAATCGCGGCTGAGAACAAGGCGCTCGTGCGCCGCTTCTATGAGGAGGTCTACGTCGACTGGAACATGGCACTCGCGGACGAGGTCATCTCTCCTCAGTTCACTTCGCATGATTGGCCTGAGCATGGCCCCACCGGTCCCAAAGCGTTCCGCGACTACTACTCGGCCATACGATCGGCCGTCCCGGATGCCAGATACGAGGTGGACGATCTGATTGCAGAAGGCGACAAAGTCGTGGTCCGGTGGAGACTGCTCGGGACCCACAAAGGCAACTTCCGTGGCATCGCCCCCTCAGGGCGCTCGATCACGCTCAAGGGCATCGCCATCTATCGAGTTCAGCACGGTCAGTTGATGGAGCGCTGGGTTGTATCCGATTTGCATGGC
>DATCXH010001219.1:0-2894 GCA_036565925.1 Vicinamibacterales bacterium | reverse complement strand
CGCTTGTGCGTAGCCGATCGCCTCCAACCACGACGACGTCGCAAGCGCGGCGCCGGTCGCTCCCAGGCTGGCCAGAAAACGACGACGATTCAACGAAGTCTCTGGGACCATTTATCGCCCCCGCAATGTGTTGATGCGCTGTGTAAACTCGTCCACGTTGGCGCGATTCACGACGATCGTCGGCACGATGATCTGTTTCGTCTCCGGGATGAACGAGCGATCGCCACGCACGGCCTGCGCCATCCGTTTGATCGCCTGATAGCCGAACTCGTACGGTTGCTGGACAACCGTCGCATGTATGTCGCCGGCCTTGATACCGGCTAACGTCTCGTCGGCCTCGTCGAAGGTGACGATCTGCACTTTGCCGACTTTGCCCGCCTCGCGGACGGCATTCAGGATCGCGGGGCCGTTATAACTCCACAGTCCGACGAGCGCCTTCACGTCGGGATAGCGCACCAGCGTGTCGGCCGCGTTTGCCTTCGCCCGCACGTCGTCGACATCGTCGGTCCGCACGTCGATGATGGTGATGTTCGATCCGGCCAGCGCTTCCTTGATGCCCTGCACACGGTCCTGGGCGTTGCGCGCGTCGAGCTTGCCGACGAACAGCATGATCCGCCCGCCAGCGGGAATGGCCTCGCGAATGAGCTGTCCGGCCTGCCGGCCCGCAGCCAGGTTATCGGTGCCGATATAGCACGTCCTCGCCGATTCCGGAGCATCGCTGTCCTGAGTGAACACCAATGCACGCTTCGCGGCAGCGTCGATCAGCGCAGTCTGGTTCTGTGGGTCGACTGGCGATATGGCGATCGCGTCGACACCCTTGGTCAGCAGATCGTCGACCACGCGTTGCTGCTCTGCGGCCGTCCCGTCGGCGGTGATCCTGAATTCCGCCTGCACGTCGGCCAGCTCCTCGTCCGCCTTCTCGACGCCACGCCGTGCGATCGTCCAGAAGTCGGCGGAGTTGTTGGTGACGAACGCGACTTTGAGCGTCTTGGCTCCGCCGGCCGCATTGCTGTCACGCGACATACACCCGGTCGTCGCCACGGCCAGACAAGCCAGCGATGCGATCAGCTTCGCACTGTGCCTTTTCATCAGCGTCTACTCCTCACAACGTGATCGATCGCGCGCCGAACGCGATGACGCCCGGCGAGGATCCCGCAAAGATGTGCGGCCGGTACCCAGTCTGCCGTTCGTATGCATCCGCCACGCGCGCGATCGCCGGCGTGGCCCCGCGACGCCCGATCACGGCGACAGTACCGCCGCTGCCCCCGCCGGTGATCCGCGCGCCATATAAGCCCCCCGCCAGACCTTCACGACGCACCAGCGCGACGAGGCGATCGGTGCCCTCCGAGTCGAGACCGCAACGGCCGTAACTGTCGTGAGACACGTACATCAACTCGCCAAGGTGTCGGCGGGCATCTTCCGATGATTCAGGCAGCAGCTGGCGAAATTTCTCGGCGCGGGAGCGCTCGTACACCGGATGTGCCGCCGATACACGGACGCAGTATCGTCGTCCACGCTCAACCGACGTCACTGGATCCGCGGTGCCGCCGTATCGGGCGAGAAATTCGTCTCCAGACATGTGTTCTGGCAGGTAGCGCGCCAACTCCTGTTCGAAGTCGTCGGCTGCGATGTTCGCAAGATACCCTCCAGGCACGATCGTGTGCTCGGAGAGGATGCGCAAACCCATGAACGCGCCGGTGCGGACTGCGCCGTAGTCGGATCCGCCCACCGCGTGACGCTCGCCCGAATCGAGTCCCCACAGTTCGATGTCGTCTGGAATGGGGACCGGCATCTGCAGCTCCGCCGGCTGGCACAGGAGCGCCAGCAACGCGTGCTCGTCACCGAACACGCACGTCATCTGGTCCATCACGCCACACGGAGCACCGGCGACGCGGTTCTCCGCTGTCTGACACAGAAGCGCCAGATCGCGCGGCTCGAGCGTGATTCCGAACGCGCACGCGGTGGCAGCCATCGTCGCTGTTTCGACAGCGGCCGATGAGCTCACGCCCTTGCCCTCGGGCACGTCCGAGAGGACGACGATTCTCGCGCCAGACGTCAACGGCAATCCGCGTTCGCGGGCGAGCACGAGCACGACGCCGACAATGTAGGCGGCCCACGTCGTGAACATCCGTCGCGCGTCGTCGTAGCCGACTGGCGCACCTTCAGGCGCGAGCGCATCGAGAGGGATCGTGCAGGGATCGCGTCCGAGGCTGACGATTTCAAGGACGGGGCGATCGATCCGCTGAACGGCCGCCCATGTCGCCTCGGCGATCGGACGCTCCAGTACGAGCGATCCCGAGTAGTCGGCGATTCCGCCCATCACGTCGAGTCGTCCCGGCGCGCGCGCGATCGACACCGATGCGCCCCGCTCGAACAGCCGTCGTTCGCGCAGTGTATCGACAACGGTCGCGAGGCTATCCCTCATCGTCGATCCATTTCCGCGCACGAAGCGTCTGCAGCAACAGCGGCTCGACTTGCGAGCGGATGTGGGCATTGGCGTAACCCACCCATGCCACCTCGGCGTCCACGTTCAGCGGCGCATCGAGCGGCTGACCACAAGGATTCGTCACGATCACGCCGCTTTCTTCCGCGATGAGCGCGCAGCAGATGTCGTAGGGATGGCACGTGAGTGCTGGCGGCAACCCGCGTTCCGCCAGGACGGGACGGAGAAGCGGACGAAGATCGGCGATAAAGCGGTCGTGTCCCGCCAGGAGTTCGTAGAGCTGACCGCCGGTCGAGGCGTATTGATCCTCGAAGCAGTGAGTCTTTCCAGGGCTGTAGGGCCCCAGCGCGCCGTAGACAATCGCTTCGTCTATCGCGGCGAGCTCGTCGCGCGCGCTGGGAAAGAAGCGAACGATCGTGGCATAGCCGTGGGCGATGCTCGGTGCGGCCGA
>DATCXH010001211.1:0-2734 GCA_036565925.1 Vicinamibacterales bacterium | reverse complement strand
GACCTGGCCGATCGTGCCGCCGATCAGCGGCATCCACTCAAGCGCCTTCGCCCGATCGCCTCGGGGCGATTGTCGTCATCGACGGCTGCAATCGCCGCCACCATTCTGGGCGCAGGCTCGCTCGTCGCCGCCCTCATGCTGTCGCCGATGTTTGCCGTCTTGTCGGCGACCTACGTGGTGTTGCTCGTTTTGTACTCAGTAGTCCTCAAACACCTCGTGATCATCGATGCCCTCACCATCGCGGCCGGATTCGTGCTTCGCGCCGCCGCGGGGGCAGTAGCGGTGTTCGTCCCAATCAGTCACTGGCTCCTCGTGTGCACCACACTACTCGCGCTGTTCCTCGTCCTCAGCAAGCGCCGGCACGAGTTGACCCTCCTGGCCGACGGCGCCATGACGCACCGGCCGATTCTGGAGGAATACAGCCCGTACCTGCTGGACCAAATGATCGCCGTCGTCACGGCCTCCACACTCGTCGCCTACAGCGTCTATTCCACCAGCGCCGAAACGGCCGAGCGGCTGAAGACGACGCGATTGGGTCTGACTATTCCGTTTGTGCTCTACGGCATCTTCCGGTATCTGTACCTTGTGCACCAGAAGCGCGGCGGCGGAAGTCCGGCAGACCTGCTGCTCACGGACCGACCGTTGCTGACCTGCGTGGGACTGTGGGCCCTGTGCGTGGCGTTGATTCTGTATTCCCCGCTGGGCCGCTGAAAAATGCCGGTCACGATCGAATCGCCGGAACCCGTTGTCACGTCGCGGCCCCCTGACACCGCGCGTGTGGCCGTCGTCCGGACTCGTCCCGAGACGGTCATTGAGGACTACGGCCGGGTGATGGATCTCGCCGGCTATCGTCGAACCCTCTCACGCGACACTGACACGCTGCTGAAGTTGAATCTGTCATGGACGAAATACTTCCCGTCCTGCTCATCCCAGCCGTGGCAGGTGGACGGCGTGTTGACGACGATGCTGCGCGATGGATTTCCGCGACAGCGATTGATTCCCATCGAGAACAAGACGGTTGTCACGACTCCTCGCGAAGGATGCCGGAACAACCGCTGGGAACCGGTGCTCGCGCGACACGGCGTCACGTTCACGCCGCTTCCTGAAGTGGAATGGCGTGTCTATCGCTTCAAGAGTCCACTCCTCAAGTTGAACGAGATTTTTCCGGACGGCATCCAGATTCCAGCCATGTATCCCGGCCGTCAGATTCTGCATTTGCCGACCGTCAAGACTCACGGTCACGCGGTGATGACCGGTTCGGTCAAGAACTCGTTCGGCGGCTTGCTCAAAGAGGTCCGGCACTACGCGCATAAGTACATGCACGAAGTGCTGGTCGATCTGTTGTACATGCAGCGTGAGTTGCACCCCGCGGTGTTTACTGTGATGGACGGCACGGTCGCAGGCGACGGCGCTGGACCGCGCACGATGATCCCACGTATCAAGAACCTGATCCTCGCCGCATCGGACTCCGTCGCCATCGACGCCATCGCCGCGCGACTGATGGGATTCGATCCGCTGTCGATTCCATTCTTGAGGATGGCGCATGAACGGGGTCTCGGCATCGCCGATCCGCGGAAGATCGAGCTGGTCGGCGACGACGTGTCGCGCGAGAACTTCGGGTTCACGACGCGCAAGTCACTGGTGATCTGGGGCGATCAGATGATTCGTAAAGGATTCCTTCGACCGCTCGAACGGATCTTGCTGCATTCGCCACTAATGGTCTGGGCGCCGATGGCGTCGAATGCGTACCATGACTTGATGTGGTATCCAACTATCGGTCTGTCGCGCATTCGTGAGTTCAACCAAACAGAGTGGGGGAAGCTGTTTCAGAAGTACTGACCACAACGATGGCTGATCAGAATCCACAGCACCGCCGCCAGCACTTCCATCGTGGACGCCGCGGCTCCGATCGACGCGGGAATGAACGACGGCCCGCCTCCGCGCAATCGCCGGAGCAGGGCTCGCGCGAGCATCGCGAGCATGTCGATGTCGAGCAGATCATGCGCGACATCCGCTCCCGCATCTCGCAGCGGCACGGCATCGAGCTGACGACGCAGCAGATAGAGGAGCTGGCCGCTCGGCGGCTGGAAGCCATCCTCGATCCGCGCACGGTCAAGCCGTCGTTGCTCGAACAAATTCGACGCAGCACCTCGACGCCGCTCGACACCACGTCCACACCGGAACCGGCCTACACCTTTGAAGACACGACAATCTACGACACTCCTCGCGGGGCACTGCGGTTCATTCGCCGGCTGCTGAATCCGCTGCTCAAGCTGTTCTTCAATCCGAATCCGCTGATCTCTGCGCTCAATACGCAGGCGAAGCTGAATCAAGCGGCGGCTCTGCGCGAGGCTGAACGCGAGCGGCGTCAGGTCGAGTGGAATGCGCTCCACTACGAGATGCTCCAGCGACTCGTGCTCGAGGTGTCGCGGACCAGTCTCGAGTCGCAGCAACTGTCGATGCGCATCGAGGCCTTATCGGCGAAGGTCGATTTCGCCGAGCGTCGCGCGCGAAGCCTCGAAAGTACGCTGCATCACGTGCGTCCGTCGCCACGGCACGAATCCGGTCCGCCCGCGGCGCCGTCTGTCCAAGTGCCGCGAGAAGTGAGCACGTCAGACAGTGGGACCGCACCCAGCACTCAGGAAGGCACCCCTGCTGAGGGTGGCCGCCGTCGGCGACGACGTCGTCGCGGCCGACGACCGCAGGGTTTTACGCCCGAAGGTGCTCCGATTGG
>DATCXH010000375.1:0-2171 GCA_036565925.1 Vicinamibacterales bacterium | reverse complement strand
GGCTCGAGCCGGTGCACTTCGACGATCACGACGCCAAGGCCGATCACGATCCCACCAATGATCGCGAAAAGCGCCTGAGTGAGCACCAATCGAAGCACGTGCACCCGGGACGCCCCAAGCGCCAGACGGACCCCAAGCTCGTGCGTCCGCTGCGCGACTGACCAGTTCATCACGCCGAAGAGGCCGAGCGCCGCAAGGCCCAGCGCGACGACACCGAACACCGTGAGGAGGGCTGCGCCCATCCGCCACGGGAACAGGGTTGGCGCGATCAGATCCGTCACCGGCCGCACTGACACGTACGCGAGGGACTTGTCCTTAGCCTGCGCGGCAGCACGAATCGCGTTGACGATGGCCGGCCCCCGCGACGACCGAACGACGAGCGATCGCCTGGCATGGGCGCTCAACATCTGGGCTCGAGTGTCCGTGATGTAGAGCTGTGAGACCTGCGTCTCGCGGATCTTCGCGCGATGCGTGTCGTCCACAACCCCGATGACGATCCGACATTGCGGTTCGCCGCTGAGGAGGCACTTTCCGAGCGGCGACTCCCCCGGCCAGTAGGTCTTCGCCATGGTCTCACCGACGACCGCCGTATTCGAGCCACTGCCATAGTCGCTGGGCGTGAACCATCGCCCGGCTCGGAGTCGGAGTCCGAGCGCCTGCGCGTATCCTACGCTCGCGATCGACAGCATGACGGGCGCCTTTGGAAGCGTCGTCGAATCTCGACCCGGGATCGACACACGTGAGGGAGCAGCGAACTGGAACGGCACCGATGTCGTCACCGCGGCGGCGGTGACACCAGGAACGGCACGCACAGCCTCCTCGAGGCGCCGATACACCTCGATCGCCGGTATCGCGGCCTGCCGCACGGCCATCCCTGCAAAATCGACGTTGACGACCCAGGCATCCTCGGGATTGAATCCAAGATCGAGGGCGCTCGCACGCCGCAAGCTGGTCGCAAACGACCCAGCCGCGACGAGGAGCACCATCGTGAGCGCAATTTGCGTTACCAACGACACGGTGCGCCCCGGCGACCGCGAATGCGTTCCGCTACGCGGCCCGCTCCGCATCTGCGACGCGGTGTCGGTGCGTCGGAACTGCAGCAGCACCGGCACGCTGACCACCAGACCGACGAATAGTCCAATGACCGTGGTGAATCCAAACAAGCGCGAGAGCGACACGACTGTGCGGGGCGCGCCCGGCGGCAGGAGCAGCATGGTGATGGCACCAGTCGACACCATCGCGACGACGACGGCAACTGCAGCGCTCGCGATCGCAAGGATGACGTGCTCGATCATGAGCGTGCGCAGAAGTCGTGCAGGACTGGCGCCCAAGGCCACCCGTACCGCGAGGTCGGTTGCTCGCTGCATGGTGCGGACGAGGAGCAACGAGACGCAGTTGAGTGCCGCGATCACGAGCACGATGCCGGCGACGCCAGAGAGCCACATCGCCACGCGAGCCTGATCGCTCATCATGGGGCCGCGATCGCGGAGCAAAGGCGCTGACAAGACCCGAGCCGATGGATCAGCCCCTCGTAGCGCGATCATCACAGCGCGGAAGACACTTGTCGCTTGCGCCTGGAAGATTTCGGGAGAGGCCTTCGGCCCCAGCCTCCCGATGACCGAGATCGCCCACGCACCGCGGATCTGTAGATAATTCGGCATAATCAGATCGTTAGCGGTGGCTTCCAGCGGGAGCCACACGTCCACGGGGTCTAGGTCGATCCCCGTAAACCCAGGCGGAGTCACACCAACGATGGCGTAGCGCTTGCCAGTGATCGTGAGCGTCTGGCCCAACACGTTCTTCTGGCCACCGAATCGCTGCTGCCAGAGATCGTGGCTCACGATAGCCACCAGGGGTGCTCCGACCTGAGCATCTTGCGCGAGAAATCCTCGACCCACCGGGACAGACACGCCGAGCACTCGGAAAAAGTCGGCGGTCGCAAGGCCCGCTTGGAGCTTGACCGCCTGCGCCCCTGCCCCCTCGCTGATCAGCGTCCGGTAGTATGCTGCGACCTGCGCCGCCGGCGCGGCGTCGCGAATGCCCTTGAACACGGCGTACGACGTGAGATCGAGCGTGACTTCATGCCCGCCGTTGGCATGTTCCTCGAAATACAGGCGTGTCACCCGTTCTGGGCTCTGCACCCCAGCGGGTGGGCGCAGAAACAGCGCGTC
>DATCXH010000713.1:0-2358 GCA_036565925.1 Vicinamibacterales bacterium | reverse complement strand
GCGCGAGCCATTCGGTCGCGTCGGCTGTTGCGCTTCCCGCGATCACCAGCGTCGGCGTCTGTCCTGAATGCGCCAATCGCGTGAAGGCGTCGAGGACGACACCGATGTTCTTGCGTGCTTCGAGCGTGCCCAGGAGCAGCGCGTATCCGGTGGATGGCACGTTGGGGCCACGGCCGAGCGTCGCCCAGGTCGGCGCACCAGGCGGACAGCAATAGACGCGATCCTCCGCGACTCCGAGGCGCTCCACGATCAAGCGCTCGGTGCGGACAGACGAGGTGACAATCGCGTCGGCACGGCGCGCATGCGCGGGCGCCAGCTGCGGATAGTCGCGCCGGATCTCGTCGCGCACGCGTTCCGGATGATCGAGGAAGAAAAGATCGTGAATGGTAATGACCTGAGCCGCCCGCCGCGATGGAATCAGCAACGGATGCGCGGCATGTACCACGTCCACACGTCCAACTAACAGTTCGACCGGCGGCCATTCACGCCGGTGCCAGAGGTAGTTGAGGAGTGATACCGGCACCCGCCGATCGACGACGGCGGCTCGAAGCTCAGCGCCAAGCGTTGCAGCGGGCCGATCCTTCCATGAACTGGTAAAGAGCGTGAGCTCGTCGCGATGAGCGACGGTGTAGGCCTGCACGAGACGACGGATGTACTCGCCGACACCTGTGCGCGCACGCAAGGCCGGCCGGTAATCAACGAGAATCCGCATCCGCCGGTATGATAGCCTCTGCTGTTTTTTTACACGTGGCGCGTGCGCGCACGCGGGAGGGTCATGCGAATCGCCGTCGTAGGGACTGGGTATGTAGGACTGGTAGCGGGCGCCTGTTTTGCCGAATCGGGCAACGACGTCGTCTGTGTCGACAAGGACGCCACCAAGATTCGGACGCTCAAACGCGGCAAGATGCCGATCTACGAGCCGGGTCTCGAGGAATTGGTTCGCCGCAATCGCGCCGAGGGACGGCTGACATTCACGACCACACTGCCCAAGGCCGTCCGCGATTCGCAGGTGGTCTTCATTGCTGTCGGAACCCCGCAAGGCGAGGACGGTTCCGCAGATCTGAAGCACGTGCTTGCCGTAGCCGGTGAGATCGCCAAGGCGATGAACGGCTACAAGGTGATCGTCGACAAGAGCACCGTGCCGGTCGGGACCAGCCTCAAAGTCCGCGAAGTGATCCGCCAGAACACCACTCACCCGTTCAGTGTCGTCAGTAACCCGGAGTTCTTGAAACAGGGCGCGGCGATTGACGATTTCATGAAGCCGGATCGCGTCGTCATCGGCGCTGAGGATGCGCGGGCGCAGGAAATCATGCTGGAGCTCTATAGCCCGTTCACGCGCACGGGCGCGCCGATCATGGTGATGGACTGTGCCAGCGCCGAGCTCGCGAAGTATGCGGCCAACGCGATGCTGGCGTCGCGCATCTCGTTCATGAATGAGGTGGCCAACGTCTGCGAGCTCGTTGGCGCCGACGTCGATCAAGTGCGTCGGGCCATTGGCTCCGATCGCCGCATCGGCAACGCGTTTCTGTTTCCGGGCGTTGGATACGGTGGCAGCTGCTTCCCCAAGGACGTGCAGGCGATGATTCGCTTCGCCTCCGATCAGGATTACGAGTTCAAGATTCTTCAGGCGGTGGAGCGGGTGAACCAGCTGCAGAAGGGACGTCTGTTCACCAAAATAAAAAAGCATTTCGGCAATCTGAAGGGCAAGACCATCGCGATCTGGGGCCTGTCGTTCAAGCCGAAGACCGACGACATGCGCGAGGCGCCGGCGATTCCCCTGATCGAATCCCTGCTGAGCGCCGGGGCGACCGTTCAGGCGCACGATCCGGAGGCGATGAAAGTTGCGCGCGGCCTCTTCGGATCAAAGATCACGTATGCCGCGAACAACTACGATGCGCTCAAGGGGGCGGATTGCCTGGCCATCGTGACCGAATGGAATGAGTTCCGCCGGCCTGATTTCGAGCGGATGCGATCGCTGATGCGGGCGCCGATCATCTTTGATGGCCGCAACCTGTTCACTCCCGACCAGATGAAGCAAAGCCGATTCACCTACTACTCCATTGGCCGCAACTGATCTGCCTGCCGTCCTCGTCACCGGCGGCGCCGGGTACATTGGCAGTCACGCCGCCAAGGCGTTGCGACGTGCCGGTCACCGCGTCGTCATCTACGACAATTTCTCCGCTGGTCATCGCGGTGCCGCGCTCGACGCGCCGGTGATCGAAGGCGACATTGGCGACGCCGCCGCAGTGCGCCACGCGATTCGCGAGAGCGGGGCCACCGCCGTCATGCATTTCGCCGCATGGCTCTCCGTGCCGGATTCGGTGCGCGACCCGAGCGGGTATTACCGCAACAACGTCG